>DATDRO010000204.1:0-5891 GCA_035291685.1 Nitrospirota bacterium
ATAGTCTTCATACCGCTTGCCCTCCTTGCTATAAATTTACCGTCCGAACACCTTCTTTAAGAGCTCCGTCACCCGCGCAGCGGGATCGGTCCTGATCTTCCTTTCCTCCTGCCCTACCATATAAAACAGCCCATCCAAGGCCTTGTTCGTCACATGGCGGTCAAGGTCGAGAGATTCCTCTTTCAGGAGGTGGGTTCGTTTTGCCTTGTCGGCAAGCTGCTTGTATGACTTCGTCACGCCGACATCGTTCATGGCTGAAGAGACGATGGGCTTGAATGCGCTGTATATCTTCTCCGAAGTTTTCGCTTTCAGAAAATCCGTCGCGGCCGTATCGCCCCCGGTGAGAACCTTTTTCGCGTCCTGAAAGGTCATCTCTTTCACCGCTCCGATGAAAATGTCCTTCGCCTTCGGGGCCGCCTTCTCCGCCGCCCGGTTCATGCTCACCTCAAATGAATCCACCTCTTTTTTGAGGCCCACCTTTCTCAGGGTGTTCGCCACCTTCTGGACATTCTCCGGCAAAGGTATCTTGATGGCCGGGTTTTCGAAATAACCGTCCGCTTGTGAGACGGTTTCTACTGCTTTCTCCGTTCCGACGGACAATGCCTCCTTGAGTCCGGCGATGGTGGTGTTTGTATCCGGCTCTCCCCGGGATGCCTTGAATTTTTCCTCAAGGGCCTTGGCCTTATCCATAAGGCCCGCGTGCGAAACAGGAACGAACAGGAAAACTGTCAAAACGATGAACAAAAGTTTATTCTTCATGAATTCCTCCGAATGAGTGTCACAGCAAAAGAATATCAAAATTCGGCTAAAAAGCAAGGAGAAGTTTTGAAACCCCTTCAGTTATTGGGGTAAATGAATAAGGGGGCAGCAGTCCTTGCTCGGCAGAACGAAATGGCTGCTGTCCCCGTAACTGAAGGATTACAAAGTTTTGCACTTTCCCCTTGACAATACGACAAATGATATTATAGTATCTTCTGTTCCCAGAACGTTGTTGAACGAATCGTCATGCCGAATACCATGATCTATTTCTCACCGATCAATATAGCATCAACTTCGATACTTTTGTTCATACTCCTGGCGGCGCTGTCGCCGCTCTTCAGCCGCAACCAGCGCTCCTTCATCACCATCAGCTTTTCTCTCACGGCATTCACGTCCCTTCTTGGTGTCGCGGCGGGAATCTGGACCGTTACGAGCGGTTCCACCCAACAGGTCATTTTGCCCCTGGGCCTGCCTGACCTTCCCTTTCATCTGAGACTTGACCCGCTTTCGGGTTTCTTTCTCACGGTTATCGGCCTTCTCGGATTTCTTGTATCAATATACTCCATCGGTTATATCAAGGGATTTCTCGGCAAGAGACCGGTAACCAGCCTCGGCATGTTTTATTCCCTTTTTCTTGCGGGGATGTTCATGGTGGTCCTCGCGGACGACGCCCTCTTCTTCCTCATCTCATGGGAGATCATGGCCGCGGCTTCCTATTTTCTCGTGATGTTCGAGGATGAACGGAGAGAGAACAGAAGGGCCGCCCTTCTCTACATCGTGCTTGCCCACGTCGGGGCGATCGCCATTCTGCTATCGTTCGGGATCATGGCCGGCCTTGCAACTGAATTCAAGAGCTTCAGCGGCTATACCTTCGATGCCATGCGCGGCACGGACTTCCCTCCCCAATGGGCAACGGCCGCATTCCTGCTCGCGTTTTTCGGATTCGCCGCAAAGGCAGGCGTGGTCCCGCTTCATGTCTGGCTGCCTGAAGCCCATCCGGTTGCTCCATCCAATGTATCGGCCCTGATGAGCGGGGTGATGCTCAAGACCGCGATCTACGGCATAATCCGCGTGACTTTCGACCTCATCGGCGACTTCCCGTGGTGGTGGGGCGCGCTGGTCCTCGTATTTGGCCTTGTCTCAGCGCTCGTGGGGATCCTCTCCGCTGTCTTGCAGCAGGACCTGAAAAAGCTTCTTGCGTACAGCTCCGTGAAGAACATCGGGATCATCCTGGTCGGCATTGGACTGGCCATGATCTTCTACTCCTTCGATATGACGCTCCTGGCTGCCCTTGCGCTCATTGCCGCTCTCTATCATACGCTGAACCACGCCATGTACAAAGGACTCCTCTTCATGGGGGCCGGCGCCGTGCTCCACGCTACGGGCGAACGGAACATGGAGAAGATGGGCGGACTGATCCACTCGATGCCGTGGACTGCCGCCCTTTTTCTGATCGGCTGCATCTCCATCTCGGCGTTGCCGCCCTTTAACGGATTTGTATCAGAATGGCTCACTTTCCAGGCATTTCTCCTTTCGCCGGCGCTCGCCAGCCCCCTCTTGAACCTGCTCATCCCCTTGGGGGCCGCGCTCCTGGCGCTTACGGGCGCCCTGGCTGCAACCGCCTTCGTAAAGGCGTTCGGCGTGACATTCCTGGGCCACTGGCGCGGCCACCAGGCCCGACCGGGGCATGAGGCAAATTGGGCGATGCGGCTGAGTATGTTGCTGACGGCCATAAGTTGCCTCGGCCTCGGGGTTTTGCCGACCATTATTATCGACTGGATTGATGTTGTCCCTGAACAGCTGGTCGGTTCTACGATCGCTTCTTCAGCTGGGGCCTTCGGCTGGATGTGGCTGACCCCCATAGCTCACGAGCGGGCGTCCTATTCAGGGCCGATCGTGTTTCTGGGCATCCTGGCAGTCGTGGTAATAACCTATTTGCTGCTCCATTCCCGCCGCGCCGCCATACACCGGGTCCCTCTGTGGGACTGCGGATTTGAAAAGATCACCAACCGGATGCAGTACAATGCCACGTCCTTTTCCATGCCCATACGCAGAATATTCGGGTTTCTTTTCAGCATCAAGGAACGGGTGAGACAGGTTACGATGCTCGGCCATTCAGCGTTCCCCAAAAGACTGCAGTACCAGCTCCGCGTGCGGGACCTTTTCTGGGGCTGGATATACACACCCGTCGTTGACGTGAGCTTCTGGATCTCCCGCAAGGTCGGAATGCTCCAGCAGGGACGCATACAAATATACCTTATTTATTCATTCGTGACCATTCTTGTGCTGCTGGTGTTTTTGAGATGAATTGGGACCCCATCATAATAGAGCTGCTGCAGATCCTCGTGCTGCTCGTCGTGGCCCCTGCTTTTACCGGCTGGGTGAAGATGCTGAAATGCTGGTCCCAGGGCCGCACGTCGCCGGGTTTGTTCCAGCCTTACCGGGACATTATAAAGCTCTTTTCAAAAGATGTGGTGCTGGCCGGGAACGCGTCCTGGATATTCCGTGTTACCCCGTATCTCGTCTTCGGGGTCCCTGTCCTTGCGGGAGGGATCATCCCCACGCTGTCCGTGGACCTGCCGTTATCAGCCACAGCCGACATCATCGCCCTGGTTGCGCTGTTTGCCATTGCGCGGTTCTTTACCGCCCTGGCCGGAATGGATATCGGCACGGCCTTCGGCGGCATGGGTTCAAGCCGCGAAATGACGATAGCATCCCTCGCCGAGCCCGCCATGCTGATGGCTATCTTTACCGTGTCTCTGGCAAGCAAATCCACGTCGTTATCGCAGATGGTGCAGGTGATCTTCCATGGGCAATCCGTCCTCAGACCGTCCATTGCCTTTGCCCTCCTGGCGTTCGTACTGATAGCCCTGGCCGAGACCGGCAGGATTCCGGTGGACAATCCGGCGACCCATCTGGAACTCACGATGATCCATGAGGCGATGATCCTGGAATATTCCGGACGACATCTCGCGCTTATTGAATGGGCGGGGATGATGAAGCTCTTTTTGTACGCCATGCTCGGGATCGCGTCTTTTTTCCCGAAAGGGATCTCTGTTACGGGTGATCTGGCCGCGATTCCCGCCGCATTCCTGTTCATGACCGGCAAACTCGTCGTTATCGGGATCGGCCTCGTATTGATCGAGACCGGCCTTGCGAAGATGCGGATATTCCGCGTCACCGAATTTCTCGGGAGCGCGTTTCTCTTTGCCGCTCTCGGGATGTTGTCGTTCTATATACTGGAGTAAGTTATGAACATACACATTGCGGCCCAGATAAACAGCTTCATGGCGGCACTGATACTCCTGACCGCCTTCGGCATGCTTGTGCAGCGGAGGATGTACGGCCTTATCCATCTCTTCGCGTGGCAGGGTCTGTTCCTGTCGGTGAGCACTGCGATCGTCGGCTTTGTCGCGAACAGACACCACCTGTACATCTCGTCCGTCCTGACCCTGTCTTTGAAGGTCTTTCTTCTGCCGTATATCCTCCACGTCCTCATCCAGCGGCTGAAGATCCACAAAGAGATCGAGACGGTCGTGAATGTGCCGGCGATCATGCTGATGGGCATCGTACTGGTCATATTCTCGTATCACCTGACGGCCCCCATCAGGGAACTCTCGACCCTGGTGACCCGTTCGACCCTTGCCGTCGCCCTGGCCACGGTGATGCTCGGGCTTCTGATGATGATAACGAGGAAGCACGCCGTTACCCAGATCATCGGGTTTCTTGCACTGGAGAACGGCCTGTTCTTCGCCGCGACCAGCGCAACCTACGGCATGCCCCTGGTGGTGGAGCTGGGCGTCGCCCTTGACATCCTGATCGCGGCGTTCATTTTCGGAATATTCTTTTTCCATATCCATACGACCTTCGACAGCCTGGATGTGGAGCAGATGGCGCGGTTGAAGGAGAAAGATTGAAAACGAGGGCTTTATTGCAAAAGTTAAAAGGCAAAATGCAAAAGGCAAAGTTGACGGCGTTTATCTTCTTGCATTTTACATTTTGCATTTTGCATTTTGCATTTGAACGGAGTTCATTGTGACTCTTCTCATCTTATTAGGCGTGCCCCTCTTTGCTGCTCTTGTCCTTGCCTTCATCGGCGACAGGAAGTTTGCGCCCGAGATAAATATCGTCGGCTCTGCTTTCACCTGCGCGGCGGGGATCGGGCTGGCCCTCCAGGTCTATATGCGGGGGCCCATGATTGCCGGCAATAAGTTCTTCTTCGTCGATGCCTTCAATGTCTACCTCGCGGTCCTTACCGCCTTTGTTTCCATGACGACGGCCGTCTTCAGCAGAAAATACATGAGGCGGGAGCGGGAGCACGGCCATATCGGCCACACTCGCATGCGCTTCTACCATGCCATGTTTCAGCTCTTCATCTTTGCCATGCTCCTGTGCCTGCTTACCAATAACGTCGGTGTGCTCTGGATAGCGATGGAACTGGCCACGCTGTCCACGGTCCTTCTCGTCTCGCTCTACCGTACGCCTTCGGCGATCGAGGCGGCATGGAAGTATTTCATTCTCTGCGGCGTGGGAATAGCCCAGGCGCTCTTCGGCACCGTGCTCCTCTACTTTGCGGCGGAAAAGGTCCTCGGCGAAGGCGGCGAGGCGCTCCTCTGGACGAACCTGAGTCAGGTGAGCACCAGCCTCGAACCCACGGTCCTGTCGCTTGCCTTCGTGTTCCTGATGGTCGGATACGGCACCAAAGTGGGCCTTGTGCCCCTTCACAACTGGCTTCCCGACGCGCACAGTGAAGGCCCCACGCCGATCTCGGCAGTGCTTTCAGGACTCCTGTTGAACGTCGCGCTCTATGCGCTGGTACGATGCAAGGTGCTTGTGGACGGTTCCACCGGCACTCACCATGCGGGCGACATCATGATGGGGTTCGGCCTGCTTTCGATCCTTGTGTCCGCCTTTTCCCTCTTAAGGCAAAAGGACATAAAACGGATGTTCGCCTATTCATCCATTGAGCATATGGGGATCGCGACCTTTGCCTTCGGCCTGGGCGGGCCCATAGCTACGTTCGGCGCGCTTTTGCACATGCTGGTGCACAGCCTGACCAAGTCGTCAATATTTTTTACCGTCGGTCATGCCTCCCAGATGCACTGGACGCAGGAAATGGACAGGATTAAAGG
>DATDRO010000205.1:0-15866 GCA_035291685.1 Nitrospirota bacterium
GCGCGGCCACCTGGAGCGCCGCCCAGCACGCGGCGCCCGAAGAGATGCCGAGGAGAAGCCCTTCTTCGCGCGCGAGCCGCTTCGTCATCTCTGCGGCCTGGCTGTTCGTCACCGGGATGACCTCATCATAGACCCTGGTATTCAGGATCTTCGGGACAAAACCCGCGCCGATCCCCGCGATAGTATGCGGTCCTGGCTGGCCTCCCGACAGGACCGGCGACGTGGCCGGCTCAACAGCAAAGATCCTTATCCCTTTGAATTTTTTCTTCAGCACCTCGCCCACGCCGGTGATCGTGCCTCCGGTGCCCACGCCCGCGACAAAGGCGTCTATCTTCCTCGCGCCCATGGCGGCAATGATCTCTTGTGCGGTGGTTTTACGGTGGACTTGCGGGTTTGCGGGATTTCCGAACTGGTCAGGCATGAAGTGACCGCCTGATGCGAGGATCTCGTTCGCCTTTTCTATGGCGCCCTTCATTCCCTTTTCTGCGGGCGTGAGCACGAGTTCCGCGCCGTACGCCTCGAGCAGCCTGCGGCGTTCAAGGCTCATGGCCTCGGACATGGTGAGAACGATGGGATAGCCCTTGATCGCGGCAACCATGGCAAGACCGATGCCGGTGTTCCCGCTCGTGGGCTCGACGATCTTCATGCCTCTTTTGAGCCTGCCCTTTTTTTCGGCATCAAGGACCATCGCGAGGGCCGGCCTGTCCTTGACGCTTCCGCCCGGATTGAACCCCTCAAGCTTTGCCCATACCTCGGCATCACCAGCGCTTGCGACACGGGACAGCTTGAGCATCGGCGTATTCCCGATCAGATCGAGTATGGTCTTTGCTTTAGGCATCCGGTATTCTTTCGCCATAACTACTCAGGTTTGCCGTGAGCGAAAGCTCAGTAAGCGTGCAGTGAATACCTGAACGAACGCCACACCAGTCAAAACAGCGCGCGAAGCGTAAACGCTGCGGGTATTGGCAATACTCCATATCATACTACAAAGCCTTATGGCACGTTATGAGTCGGAGCGAATGGCTGACCTGAGTACTTACTTTTCTTCTTTAGCTCTTCCTCCATCTCTCACTAAGACAGGGTGGGCATCTTCCTCCGTCCCGCTTCCGCAGGCGCGGCGTTTCGTATGGCAGTCACAATGTCCTCGACAGCCAGGAGAGCGCCGCCCGGCCTGCCGTAGAACGAGACCTCGGCCTTCCCGTTCACCGCCAGCTTCACGTCTTCAAGCATCTGTCCCATATTCATTTCGACGACAAGGAAGCGCTTCACGCTCTCCGCGGCCTTCGCAATGATCTTCTCCGGAAAGGGGAAAAGGGTAATAGGTCTGATAAGGCCGACCTTGACCCCTTCCTCCCTCGCAAGGCTCACGGCGGTCTTTGCAATGCGCGCGGAAGTGCCGAACGCGACCACGGCGATCTCCGCGTCTTCCGTTCGTATCGTTTCGCACATCACTTCCCGCTCGGCCATGCGGTCATACTTTGCCTTCAGCTTGTAGTTATGCCGCTCAAGCATCCCGTCTTCGCCGGGGAGCATGAAGAGCGAACGGATGACTTTGCCCGGCCTGCCCCTGGCGCCGGTGAGCGCCCAGGGTTTTTCCATCTGCTTCGAAGTGATCATGGACAGCTCCACGGGCTCCATCATCTGACCGAGCACTCCGTCGCCGAGGATCATCACCGGCGTGCGATACTCATCGGCCTTCTCGAAGGCCCGCACGGTCAGGTCCACGATCTCCTGGATGCCCGACGGCGCGTACACGAGCAGCTTGTAGTCGCCGTGCCCGCCGCCTTTCACTGCCTGAAAGTAATCGGCCTGGGACGGGGCGATGTTGCCGAGGCCCGGCCCGCCGCGCTGCATGTTCACGATGACCGCCGGGATCTCCGATGCCGCGAGATAGGAGAGGGTCTCCTGCATGAGGCTTATGCCCGGACTTGATGACGAGGTCATGGCGCGGTCGCCCACTGCCGCGGCGCCGAAGACCATGTTGATGGCCGCGATCTCGCTCTCTGCCTGGATAAAGGTGCCGCCCACTTCCGGCAGCCGGCGCGCCATATACTCCGGGATCTCGTTCTGGGGCGTAATGGGATAGCCGAAATAACGCTTGCACCCGGCCCGTACGGCCGCCTCGGCAAGGGCCTCGTTTCCTGTGATCAGAACTTTTGGCATGTGCACCCTTTCTTGGATCTCGGTTCTCCGGCGCAGGCAGAAGCCTGCGACGTGCGCTGTTATCTGACTTCTGACTTCTGTCCTCTGTCTTCTGTCACAGGCTCTTCCGCCTTCTGCTCTTCCTTCCACACTTCGATCGCCGCGTCGGGGCACATCTCCGCGCAGAGCGCGCAACCGGTGCATTCGCCCTCAAGCCCGCAGTACTCGGCAAAATAGTAGCCGCTCTGATTAAATTCCGTCCCGAGCCTTATATACTTCTTTATACAAGCGAGGGTGCAAAGTCCGCACCCCTTGCAGTATTCTTCATTGATGACGATCTTTCCCATTTTATCTCCTGTGGACCAAGGCAATCACGCCTCGGCGTGACTCGTTCCCTATCTCACGCGTTCCCCCGCTCGATCATCTCTTCGGCGTGCTGGATGGTTGCTTCGGTTATGGTCTTGCCGCCGAGCATGCGGGCAACTTCGTCCACGCGTTCTTTTCTGCCGAGCAGGGTGACATCCGTGCTTGTCCGTTCCTTCTTGAGCGACTTGGCGACCCCGTAGTGGTGCGTGGCCATGCTCGCGATCTGCGGAAGATGGGTGATGCAGAAGACCTGCCGCTTCTCGGCGATCCGCCTGAGCCTTCTCCCCACTTCCTCGGCCACCGCGCCGCCGATGCCCGCGTCCACTTCGTCGAAGACAAGCGTGGGAATGCGGTCTCCCTCGACGAGGATGGTCTTGAGCGCGAGCATGATGCGCGAGAGCTCTCCTCCCGAGGCGATCTTCGCGAGCGGCCTCGGCTCTTCTCCGGGGTTCGGCGAGATGAGAAATTCCACGCGGTCGGCGCCCCGGGGCCCGATCTTCAGCCCGTCAAGCGTGTCCTCTCCCGGTTCCTGGGTGATCTTCACGGAGAACGTCGTCTTCTTCATGCCGAGATGCCCCAGCTCGACTTCCACTTTTTTTTCGAGCTCCCGTGCCGCGACCTTCCGCTTCTTCGTAAGCTCCTGCGCCTTTGCCGTCAGTTCCGACCGGAGCTCCGCTATCTCGCGTTTGAGCCGCTCGATCTCCTCGCCGCTCCGCTCGATCCGGTCGAGCTCGGCCGCGGCCTTATCCGCGAATTCGAGGACCTCGTCGACCGTGCCTCCGTATTTCTTCTTGAGCCGCTGGATAAGGTCGATCCGGTCTCCTATCTCTTCGAGGCGCTTGGGATCGAACTCAACCCGCTCGGCATAGGCCGACACCTCGCGCGCCGCCTCTTCGATCTGCACGCGGCCCGCTTCGCAGAGTTCGAGGGCCGCCGCGAGCCTGTTGTCGATCGCAACGATCTCCCGCATGCCCGTGATCGCCTTCTTGAGGTCCGACAGGGCCGCGCCTTCGGACGAGTAGAGCGCATCGTCCGCGGTCCTCGAGAGGCCCGAAAGCTTTTCCGAGTTCGCCAGCAGCTTCTGCTCCTTCACGAGCGCTTCGTCCTCGCCGGCTTTGAGCCGGGCGGTTTCGATCTCGTTTTTCTGATACCGGAGCATGTCCTCGCGCTGCGCCTTCTCCCGCTCTCCGGCCTCGAGTCCGCCGAGCCCGGCCCGCAAATCCTGGAGCCTGCGGTACTCCTGGAGGAGCGCGTCCCGGAGGCCGGTGAGGCCGCCGAAAGAATCGAGCATCTCCGTCTGATGTTCGAGCGAGAGGAGCGACTGATGTTCGTGCTGACCGTGAATATCGGCGAGGACGACCCCGAGCGCCGCGAGTGTCGAGAGGTTCGCGAGGCTCCCGTTGATATACACCTTGTTCTTGCCGGATGCGGCAAGAACGCGCCGCACGATGAGGTCTTCCCCCGGATTCGCGTAGATCCCCTGTTCGGAGAGCAGTGTCGCGATCTCGGAGGAACCGTGACTGTTGAGTTCGAAGGCCGCCTCGACCATGGCCTCCTGACATCCGGTGCGGATGAGGTCCGCGCTCGCGCGCTCACCGAGCGCAAGGTTCAGCGCGTCTACGACGATCGACTTGCCCGCGCCGGTCTCGCCGGTAAACACATTCAGCCCCGGCGCGAACTCCACCCGGAGATTGTCGATGATGGCGAAGTTCTTGATGTTCAGTTCCTTGAGCATGGTATCACGACAGGGTCAAGGGGCATGGGTCAAGGACGTGTCTTCAGGTTCTCCCTGACCCATGCCCCTTATTTCATCTTCACCTTCTCCGCCCTCTTGAGGGCGACCCGCCCCTGAGCGGAGCGCCCGTTCCCTCCCGCTTTTTTGTAGTATTCAGCGGCGCTGTCTTTATTGCCCGACCTCTCACTCGCCCAGCCTGCCCAGTAGTACGCCGTGGGAACCCACATGCCCGATTCGGGATAGAATTCGGGTATCTTCAGCAGCTCGGCCACGGCTTCGCTGTCCCTGCCAAGGAGCAAGCAACAAAACCCGATCCAGTATTGTGTCTGTGGCCGCGCCGAGCGCTTCTGGTCCCTGAGCGCGCTCCGGTACGAGTCAAGGGCGTTCTGGAAAAAACCGAGACGAAAATAGCTGTCTCCTATTTTGGTATGGATATCGCCGAGGACCGCATCTTCGGGCGGCGAGGCGAGGACCTGCTGATACAGAGGGATCGCTTCCTTGTATTTCGCGGCGGCGAACAGTTTGTTCGCCTTGCGGTATTCCTTGACCGCGGGTTGAGTCCCCGATGCGTGCGACAGTCCGCCGGGGAGCAACAGGATGAGGAACGACATGATGAAAAACGAAACGAGCGGGCTTTTTCTCATACCATCCTCCGCAAAAAAGCTGTAGCAAATTTACCACAAACAGCGTGTGTTATTCAAGGATAATCGTACCAACTCGGGTCAGGGTAAAAAAAGGACCTCCTTGTAACACACTTTCTCCAAGGAGGTCCATATTACTTATAGTCGCATATAATTGCAGAAGCCGCCTACCAACTCCGTACGAACCCCTTCACGGCACGGTAAAATGCCTCCGGTTTTTCAACCTGCGGAATGTGCCCGGTATTGTCGATCACGACCAATTTTGATCCCGGGATTCCTTTTGCGAACCGCTCGGCATATGCAAACGGGGTCAGCGTATCTTCCCTGCCCCAGATGATGAGCGTGGGGACCTTTATGTTCTTGAGCCGGTCGTCCAGAAGCGGCTGTTTGGACTTAAAAGATTCGAGCGTCGCCTTCACGGTGTACCGTATGTCCTTCCGGTATTCCCACTGGTCGTTGACCAGCTTCTCGGTGACGAAGGATTTATCCGCAAAGAGCGAGAGAAGAAGCGTCCGCATCTCTTCCTTCGTGGCAGGATTGAGATTTATCGTAGAAGCGGCGGCGTCACGGCGGAGCCCTGCGCTGTCCACGAGGATCAAATGACTGACCTTTTCCGGATGGTTGAGCGCGGTGATCGCGGAGACCCAGCCGCCCATGGAATTCCCGACAAGGGCGACCTTGCCTGCTCCCAGAGCGTCGATAAAATCATTGAGCACGGCTGCCTGGTATTCTATGGAATAATCCGACCGCGGCTTGTCGGACTTGCCATAGCCCGGGAGGTCAAGCGCGACGACCCGGTACCCTCGTGCCAGGCGGCGCATCGAATCCCGCCAGACCTCGGCAGAACTGCCGAGACCGTGGACAAGGACGAGCACGGGACCCTGCCCCGCTTCAAGATAGTGCACGACGATGTTGTCCTTGAGCACAACCCCCTTGCTTTGCATCTCGACCTTCGCCGGACTGCAGGCGGTGGTCGCGGCTACCAAAAACAGCAATACAATAAGCTTTTTCATATTACACCCTCCCTGTCATATATTTTGAAGGACGATGGACGACCGCTCGCCTTGCTCGCTAAGACGAGGGGCGATTTTAAAAAAACTCATTAGTTACAAAAAGCGTCTGCCTTGCGTTCCGTCATGGCCACCAGATATACATAAACTTCACCCCCGGTTCCACGACATCGCTCATATCGATGTTGATGAGGTTCTGGGAGTAGATCGTCGGCCGGTACTCTCCCGGCCGGGAGTACGTCACGACCCGTGCCTGCGTGAGGTTCGCCTGTTTCTTTGCCATCACGATCGCGTCCTCAAGATACCCGATGCCGTCAATGAGGCCGGAGGTCTTTGCCTCCTCGCTCGTGTAGATGCGGCCGTCGGCAAGCTGCCTGACCTTGTCGACCGGCAGTTTTCTTTCAGCCGCGACGATGCTGAGGAATCGTCCGTAGATGCTGTCGATCATCCCCTGAAATATCTTTCTCTCCTGGGGCGTCATCGTCCGGAACGGTGAACCCATGCCCTTCAGGTCTCCCGACACGATCTGTTCGGCATGGATCCCTATCTTCTGCATCAGCCCGGTGGCGTCGATACGGAGCATGATCACGCCGATGCTGCCCGTTACGGTCGTCGGCTGCGCTGATATCCTGTCGGCCGCAAGCGCCGTGTAATATGCCCCTGAAGTGCCCATGTCCATAAAGTGCGCCACAACCGCTGCTCCGGTGTCCTGCTTGTATTTCTTGATCTCGTGGTAGAGGGTATCGGAGGCGGTCACCCCTCCGCCGGGGCTGTCGATCCTGAGCACAACGGCCTTGACATTGCCGTCCATCCTTGCGCGGTCAAGCTCTTCGCGCACTGTTGCGATCATGCCGGGTTTCTCTTTGCCGCTGAAGCCCGATCCTTTCGGACCGCTGGTAATGATCCCGGAGAGATCGACGATGAGTATCTTGTCTTTTCCCTCACCCGAAATAACCTGCTCCTGGAACGGTTGAATTTCCTCCTGCAAATATACCTTCACGAGAGTGCATCCTGACAGCAGCATGAAGGTGATCGCCGTTACCAAAAACTTTTTCATGATACCCTCCCTCGTCCCCGTTTCATACTATATCGGATTGATCCGTATGTCCGCTTTGCTCCGGAGTTCCGCGAGGTAGCGCGTGATCTGCTGTCCGGTCTTCTCTTCAGAGAGCAGGGCGACGATCGCTTTAGAGACCTCCGCGAAGCGTTTTCCCTTGAACTCTTCCGGATGGTCGTCGAAATATTTCCGGGCCTCATCGCGGCCCACGCGCACGAACAGGCCGACCTTCTTTTCCACGAACCGCTCCACGAGGAGGCGCTCGCCGAGCATGCGGCCTAACTGCTCCGGCGTCATGTCCATCCTCTGAAGAAAATCCCGGAACGCCTTGTCGGACCCGAGCCTCGACCGCACCTTGCCGACCTCGGCGTTGACATCCTGTTCCGTCACCTCCGCGAGCGAGAGCCGCCGCGCCTCGTGGAGGAGCAACCGTTTGTTGATGAGGCCCTCGAGGGTCTCGGCTTCAATGTTCTTCCTGTCCCGGGAAGCGCCGCCCATCTCCTCGTTAAACCGGACCGCCTGCCGGAGATCGCTCAACGTTATCACCTCGTTGTTCACTGCCGCAACAACGCGGTCGATGCGTTCGGCGGGGGCCGTCGCCGGAAGAACGATACCGACAGACAACAACACCATGCCGTGAAACCAGCGGCGTGCCATGCTCGTCATTTCCCCTTATCGCCAAAAAAAATTTCGCGCATTGGCCACAGGCCACACCGAGCCGCAAAGACGCCAGGAAGAGCGAGGCGTTGGTTTGGGTTTAAACCCGCAATAAAGATTTGACTTTCTTTGCGACTTTGCGCCTCTGCGCGAGACGCCTTTGATTTCGTTCCTCTGTTTTTTGATTTTATTGGTCTGAGGCAAAGCCTCGTTAATAGATCCATAGAAAATGCTGATCTCATCATCTTGTCGGATCAGCAAAGCTATTAAATTATTTCACAATGCCGTCAGGATTTCAAGGATTTTGTTGCCCGGGGGCGAAGAACCGAAATCCGTTCTTTCCGCCTTCCTTGGCGCGGTACATGGCCGTGTCGGCATACTTGAACAAGGTCTCGCCGTCGCTGCTGTCCGACGGGTAGAGGCTGATCCCGATGCTGGCGGTGACGGAACAATCATACCCCTTCAGGTGGAATGGATTTGACATGCATGCAATGACCTTTCCTGCGACGATCTTCGCGTCGCCTGCCGTCTCGAGCCTCGTCAGGATAACGGTAAATTCATCGCCTCCCATGCGCGCCACGGTGTCTGATTTGCGCAGGCAATCCGTCAGTCTCCGGGCGGTCTCCTTCAGCAGCATATCTCCGATGTCATGCCCCATCGAGTCATTGACCTGCTTAAACCCGTCAAGGTCCAGGAACATCAGGGCGAAGGTATACGAATTCCGCTTCGCCAGGGCAATGGCCTGGTTCAGGCGATCGAAGAACAGCGTCCGGTTGGGGAGGTCCGTGAGGGGATCGTAGAGGGCCATGTATTCGAGCTTTTTTTCCGCGAGTTTGCGTTCCCTGATATCACGGAATATCACCTGGACGGCCGGCTTGCCGCGAAAAGAAAAGGGGACCGCGGAGACCTCTATGTCTATCTCCTTCCCGTCGAGGCGGACCAGTTTTTCTTCGATCCACGGCAGGCTGAGCTCCCCCTGGTCAAGAAGGGAGAGCCGGTTATTCTCCACGTCTCTGAAATCCGGGTGGACGACATCGAAAATCGACCTCCCGTTGAGCTCCTCGGGTTTCGACGCGCCGAGAAGCCGGGCGCCCGCCGGATTGACAAAAACAAATCTTTTGTCGATGTGCAGGGCTATTCCGTCGGGCGTCAGTTCCACGAGTTTGCGGTACCGCTCTTCGCTTTCCGTGACCTCCTCGAACATCTGCTGCCGCTCCCTGATGAGCCGTTGCTTAAGCATCACCTTGTCAATGACGGCGGGGAGCAGTTCGAGATACTTCATCCCGGCGTCTTTCACGATATAGTCCGCTGCCCCGAGTTTGAGCGCTTCCACCGCCACCTCTTCGTTGCCTTCACCGGTGACCATGACGGCGGGAGGGTGCGCTCCCTTCGACGAGAGCCTGCGGATAACTTCCATGCCTCCGCAGTTCGGCATGCTGTAATCTATGAGGAGGAGGTCGTAAGCGGATGTCTCCAGCATCGCAAGCCCTTCTTCTCCGTTCGCCGCGATCTCGACGGTGAACCCCCTGCGCTGAAGGCTTTTCTGGAACAGGCGCGCGAGGCCGAGATCATCTTCCATGCAGAGGATACGGATCGAGACGGATTCGGCCATTTCCCTCACTCCTCCTCGCGTGCCGGAAGCACGGAACAGCGGCATTCGCGCGATCAAGAACGATCTTGAATTATTATAGCAAAAAATCGCAACTGCTCAGGTCAAAACCGGTTAATGCATTTTTTCCGATATCATCCTAAGTATTTACAAAAAATCCGCGCGAAAAAAGGTGGCGTTTACAGGAGAGCGTGCCGCGCTGAAGGCGGTGGAAAGGACAGGCCTTGATCGGGCACTGTTACGGCGACCAGGAGGGCGACGTGTAATTTGCGTCGTTCGGCGTGATGCGCTCCAGGTCCGTGCCGTCCGCATTCATAATATAGAGGTTAAACCTGCCCTCGCGGTTCGAACTGAACACGATCTGCCTGCCGCTCGGGGACCAGCAGGGATTTTCATCGCTTCCCGGCCCTGTCGTAAGCTGCCGGTAATCCGATCCGTCCGGCCGGATCGTCGCTATCTTGAACGAACCGTTGACCTGCGAGGCGAAAACGATCCGGTCCCCCCTCGGCGACCAGTGGGGAGAGGCATTGTACGGGCCTTCGAAGGTGATCCTGCGCACATCGGCGCCGTCGATGTTCATGACGTATAACTGCGGCGAACCGGCCCTGCCCGAGTTGAAAACGATCTCTCTCCCGTTCGGCGACCATGATGGGGACACATTATCGTACGCGCCGTAGGTCAGCCTCTCGAGGTCTTTCCCATTCTTGTCCATGGTATAGATCTCGGCGCTCCCGTCCTTGCTCAGCGCCGCGGCGAGATACTTTCCGCTCGGCGACCAGGCAGGCGAGATGTTCAGCCCCTCGAACGCCGATATCTTCCAGCGTTTTCCGATCTCCATGTCCAGACCGTAGAGCTCCGGGTTCCTGTCCCGGTACGACACGTACGCCAGCAGCTTGCCGTCCGGGCTCCAGGCCGGGGACATGCAGATCGATCGGTCCGTCGTTATCCTCATCGCGTTGTAGCCGTCGTAGTCCATGACATACAGTTCCTTGTTCCTCGTCTTGTCGGACACGAATGCAATGCGCGTTCTGGCAATGCCTCTCTCTCCCGTGTATTGAACGCCGATATCGTCGGCGAACGCGTGGAGCATGCGGCGCAGGGTATCAAGATTGCCGAAATAGTCTTTCGTCATGAGCCGCGAGCCGCTTGCGGCATCGTACAGGTTGCCGGAGAGTATGAGGTCCTTTCCTTTACTGCGCAGCCGGGCCCAGACAACGCCGCTGAGGCCGAAGGTCCCTCCCCTTTTGATAACATCGGCCGAAGGCTCCTTTATGGAGATATACGCGAGATCAAGCTTCTTCGGGTCCATGACATCGAATATCTGGGACCGGCGAAGGTCGCTCTGCAGGATCTCGAGGGCGCGGGCGCGGATTGCCGGCGAATCAGCGTCATCGAAGATATCGAGCACGGTGATGGGTATTTTTTTGGCCGCCCCCCGGACCACGCCGAGGTAGTACTGGGAGTGGACGGCAGTGGCCGACAGGAGAAACAGAATCAACAGGACTATGGATAAAATGGTCTTGCGCATAATTAACGATGAGAAGTCAAAATGCAAATTGCAGAATGCAAAATTGCGGTATGGCCTGCGGCCATAATGTTTTCTTTCAACATTATTTTGCACTTTGACTTTTGCCTTTTTCATTTTGCCTTCCGTGTTACCCGCCCCCTATTCCTCCGGCATCAGGTCCACGCTGACCTCTATAGACTCTTTAAAAAACTCTTCCGGCAGCGGGGGGAAAGGGCTCGACGTCGAGATCGCCCGCATTGCCGCCTGGTCGAAATAAAAATTCCCGCTGGCAACTTCAAGCCGGGGATTGCCTGCCACCTGGCCGGAGCGCAGGACCGAGAACGTTACCTTTGCCTTCATCTCCCGGGCGCCCGGCGGCGGGTTCCAGTGCCTTTCTATCTTGTCCCGAATGATCGTCAGATACCACGGAAACTTGAATTCCTGCCCCAATGCCACGGTCACGGCCACGGGCTGTCCGGCCGGAGCTGTCGCCCTGGGCGCCTTTCCCTCCCGCTCATCGGGTTCTTCCCGCGCGGACTTCTGCTCTTTGAGCCCGGGCATGGCGCCTTGCTTTGACGCCGCCGGCGCCTTGTGGCCCTTGAGCGTCGTCTCCTGTTTCTTCTCCGGCGGCGCCTGAGAAGGAACTGTCGGGAGGTCCGTGGGCTGCGCAACAAGCGCCACGTCGTAAAAGGGAGGGACAGAGATCTTCGGGGTGGTCCTCATGTAAAAAAAGATCGCGGCAAAAAGAAAAATGACATGGATGATGAATGAAAAAAAAACCGCTATGAAGAGTTCCTGCCCGGACTGTCCTATCATCTTTCCGGTGAGCAGCCTCATTTGCCGGCCCCGCCCTCCTGCGCCGGCTCGGTAACCATGCCCAGCCTGTCGATGCCCGACCGCTTCACGATGTCCATGACCTGGACCACCGCGCCGTACGGAGCGTCTTTGTCGGCCCGGAGGTAGACGTTGACCTGCGGTTTTTGCTTCCGTATGTTCTCGAGGATGCCTTTGAGTCTCGACATGTCCACCCGTTCTTTTTCCAGGAACAGCTCCTGGGACCGGGTAACGGTGAGCACCACGCGTTCATCGGGCTTTGTCGTGCTCGCCGCGGACTTCGGCAGGTTCACATCAAGCCCCCTGCTCATCATCGGCGAGATGATCATGTAGAAAAACAGCACCACAAGCAGCACGTCTATGAGCGGCACCAGGTTGATCTCGCGGATGATATGGCTGCTCCTCCGCTCACTGCTCATGGCTGCCTCCTGAGGATGGTCCTTCCCATGAAGCTCAGGAACTCCATCGAGAACGAATCCATCCGTGACGCAATGTCCCTGATCTTCTCCGAAAAATAGTTATACGCGATCACCGAGGGGATGGCCACGAACAATCCCATGGAAGTATTGATGAGCGCCTCGGCAAGTCCCGGGGCAAGGGCCGCGATATCGCCCGAACCCTTCAGGCCGATGCTGTAGAACGCGTCCATGATGCCCCAGACGGTCCCGAACAGGCCGAGGAGAGGCCCGACCGTTCCCGCGGTGCCGAGGAAGGCGAGATACCGTTCAAGATAGGTTATCTCGTCCTGGGAGGTGATCTTGAGCGCGCGCTCGATCTCCTGCGCGATCACCGGTTTGTCTTCCTCCGTCACCTTGGAGTCTGGCAGGGATTTGACTATGGTGACCGCCTCTTTGTAGCCCTCGACGAAGAGCGCGGCAACAGGGCTGTTCTTTTTTGTTGCAGCATGTTTATGAAGCTCCTGGATGTTCTTCGTCTTGCGAAACTCCGCGAGAAATGCGTGGGACTCCGCCTCCGCCCTTCTCAAAAACTGATACTTGAGCAGGATCATTGCCCAGGTGACGATCGAGACCCCGAGGAGAATGATCACGATCGCCTTGCCCACCCATCCGGACTCCAGGAACAATCCTATAATACCGGTGCTCATTCCGGGCGTTACTGTCAGTGCGTACATTCTTTCCTCCGTGTTTTTGTCTAAGGTATAAAAAAGTATGAAACGGTGAACCGGAGAATGGGTGCATCGGCGAACTTTTTACCCGCTCCGTTTCTCCATTTCCTATTTTCGGCTCATCGCGAACCATGGCGCATCGGATGAGAAGGCTGCCCTGAGCGAAGGCCGCGCTCAGGAGCGCCGGTACTTTGAACCGAAAAACACCCCGATTACGTCTGCTCTTGCCTTCGGCAGCCTGTCCGGCAACTGCCCTTCGTCAGCGCGATTGCGCGGCCAAGCGATGGGGCTGCCTTCTCATCACCCCATTCCGTGACGAGTTATATTTTTCTTATGTCAGAGTGCAACGATGACCCTTCCCATCTCGCTCACGTCATAGCCTCCCATGCCGGCGATCTGGTCCCGGAACGCCCTGTCGTCGCGGATGATGCCGAGCAGTGCCCGCATCAGGGGCGCATCAGAGAACTCGGCGGGGATTGCAAGGTCATACCGTTCCCGCGCCACGGGGATAAAATCCAGACCGAGCGCCTGCGCCGCGGAAAGAACTGCGAGTCCCGTGTCCGCAGCGCCCGAAAGGACCGCCGCGGCCACCGCCATGTGCGTATATTCCTCGCGATCATACCCTTTTACATCCGCCGGGTCAATCCCCAATCGCCTGAGGTGCATGTCCGTGAGCAGGCGCGTTCCCGCACCGGCCTGCCGGTTGACAAAGACAATGTCTTTCCTGCCGAGGTCTTCGAATCCCCCGATCCCTTTGGGGTTCCCCTTCGGCGCGAGCAGCCCCTGTTCGCGGTACACGAGGTTCACGAGCATGATGTGTTTCTCCGGGAGGAGTTTATTGATGTAGCTCACGTTATACTCTCCTGTCTCTTCATCGAGCAGGTGCGTGCCCGCAAGATGCGCCTCTCCGCGCTTGAGCGCAAGGAGCCCGCCCATGCTGCCCACATGCGCGGACGAGAGCGAAAGGTGCGGGTGTCTTTTTTTGAGGAAGTTCGCGAGGACGTCGAGGGCGTTATCGTGGGACCCGATGCAGACAATGGTGTTCTCGATGTCCCGGCCCGGCCGAAACAGCTCGACCGCTGCTTCCTGTCCCGCGCCGATGCCTTCGCTCTCCGCGGGAATGCGTATGACGCCGTCGGCCCGCACAAGCGACATGAGCGCGCCCGCCCCTCGCACGACCGGCGTCGCGACCAGTGCGCCGGACACCCTCCCGACCTTGACGCGCAGGAACTCTTCCTGTCCCAGGCCGGACGCAACATGTCTGCTGAGCTTCGCCGTGACCGTTTCGAAGGGAACGGCCGTGCGGCCCTGCATGGCATACAGCAGCGGTTTCACGAACAGATTGAAGGTGAGCGCGGCGGAAACAGGATACCCCGGTATCCCGGCGATCGGCTTGCCCTGCGCGATGCCGAGGATCACCGGCTTGCCCGGCTTGATGTTCACGCCGTGGACGAACACTTTGCCGAGCTCGGAGATCACCGCGGCGGTAAAATCTTCCCTGCCTGCGGATGAGCCCGCATTGATCACCACGAGATCGGAGTCCGCCAGCGCATCAAGAACGGTCTGCCGGAGGAGGGCAATGTCATCCCGTACGATATTCCTTCGAACCGCAAGGGCCCCGCACTCGGTCGCCATGGCCGCGAGCATGGTGGAGTTGAAATCGATGATATCCCCTTTTTTAAGATCCGTGCCCGGCGCTACAAGCTCCGAGCCTGTGGGAATAATAGACACAACGGGTCTCCGGCGTGCCATGACCGAGGTATGGCCGCTCGCGATCATCGCGGCCATATCAACAGGCCGTATCACGTGGTTCTCCGGGATGATGAGCTCCGTCGCGACGATGTCTTCGCCTACGGTACGCACGTGCTGCCATGGCGAGGCCGGCTTCAGGATCTCGATCTCGCTTTCGGAGAGCTCTTCCACGTCCTCGATCATGATCACGGCGTTCATCTCAGCGGGCAAAGGATCGCCCGTGTCCACATAGACGACCTGGCCCGGAACTCGCAGCCTCTTCGGCCTCGTCTCCGAAGCGCCGAAGGTGTCCATGAACCTGACGGCAACACCGTCCATGGCGGCCGAATGATAGAAGGGCGATGATATCTTCGCGATCACCGCTTCGGACGTAACGCGGCCCAGGGCATCGTTGATGAGAATACGCTCACCCGGCAGCGGCCCGTTGATGCCCGCGTTCTTCAGCGCTTCCTCGTAAGCCCGGACCGCCTCAGCGAGAGGTTGATTGTCGAGATATTTTTTTTGTTTATATACTGTCTTCATTAAATACGTCCTACTACGGTAACTACTGCGCTGTTCAGGGCAGCCATGAAACGAAGGCGCTGTAAGCGTGCCCTGCGGCTGTCTGTACGGCCAACCCGCTCCAAACATCGCGTGCGAAGCGAAAGCGATGCTGGATCCTTTTCGGGCGTAATAAAACCGCCAAACACTCTGGCACGCTAAGCGACCGGGCGAATGGCTGACCTGAATAGTTATGTCACGAAAATTCGAGCCACGGATTACCCCTTTCCACCGTTCCTCAAAACAACCTCACTTCCACTTCCTCGCCCGCCTCGATGCCGATCTTGTTTATCGGCACGACCACGGTGCCCACGGCCTTTACGAGCGTGCTGATGAGCCCGGACGGGCCGAACACGGGCCTTGCCCAGAGCCCGTCGTCTTTTTTTTCAAGCATCACTCTCACATGGTCTTCGCGGCCCGGTGTGGATGAAATGCTCCTCGTCATTCGCGCTTTTACCGTGCAACAGGGAGATATCCCTTCGAGCGCCGGATCAAGGACCAGGCCGGTGAGCCGCGCAAGCACCGGCTTCACGAACAATTCAAAGCAGATGGATACCGCGGCCGGATGACCGGGCAGACCGAACACGGGTATCTGAGCAGCGAGACGTCCCGTCACGATGATCCCCACAATGAGCGGCTTGCCGGGCTTTATGGAAACGCCGTGTACCAGCACTCCCGGCGGGCCAAGGTCATCTATCACCTTTGCCGTCAGGTCCGCGGTCCCGACGGAACTGCCGCCGGTCATGAGGATAAGGCGGCAGTCCTTTAATGCGTCTTCGAGCGACTGCCGCAAACGGTTGTAATCGTCAGGAATGATCCCGATCTTCACCGCCATGCCGCCCGCCTGCGCGATCAGTCCCTCCAGATTATAGGAATTGCTGTCCCGTATC
>DATDRO010000206.1:0-8798 GCA_035291685.1 Nitrospirota bacterium
TCTCGTCACCGCCAACCTTGATGAGAATGTCTTCGAGCATAAGCGCAAACTCCGACTTGGCGATAAGTTTGTCGGGCTCGAATGTATGGTTCGGGCCTGCCTCGAGCCCGCGAACCTGGAGCTTGAGCACCGCATCAATGCTCGGCTTGAGCCAGTGATCCGCGACGTCCGTGGCCGGCTCCATCTTTACGTTCTTGTCGGGAGAAAAAGCTGTCTTCGACTCTTCAGGCGCCTTGAAGGTCGTGTCATACGTCTTGACCCCGCGCTTGGTGAAGAGCTTCTCGAGATCGAGTTCCTGCATGAAGAGCGCAGCGATATCGGCCCTGTCGATCTTGTCTATGAGCGCTATTTTTTTGCCGATCTCCGTGCCCGGAGCGGCCCGCTGTATCTTCTGGACCACCACCCATTCAGCATTGGCCTCTGCCGTAAAATCCTTGTTCAGGTCGAGGACCTTGCGGAACATCTCCGAAGCCTTGTCGAAATCGAAAGCGACCTTGTAGGCGCTGCCCATGTAATAGTGAAGACCGGCGTTGTTCTGGTCTTTGCCCTTTGCGGACTTGAATTCGCTCTCGGCGTCCTTAAGCAGGTCCTTTGATTTTTTGGATTCCTTGATCATCTGCAACGTGTAGAGCCGGATCATGCCGATGCGCGATTCGACGCCCTTATCGTAGCCCTTGGCCTTTTCCATGTTCTCGAACGCGGCCTTAAAGTCACCCTTCTTGCCGAAGGCGAGTCCCTTGCCGATGTAACCGAGCGGAGACTTGGGGTCGAGCGCGAGCGCCCGGTCAAAAGACTTCATCGCATCGTCTATCTGGTCCCTGTCAAGATATTTCAGACCGTTCTTATAATGGTACTCCGGCGTGTCCATGACCGAAGTCGGCGGCGCCGGCTTGGCACAGCCTGCGGCAACCAGGATCAGCGCCGCGAGAACGAGAACGAGGGGTTTCATTCGTGTAAACATTCTGTACCTCCGTAGAAAGTTTTTTACATCAGCAATCTCTGTCATCGCGTCCGATGGAGCGGCGCGACAACAGAACCGAAAACAGGAACAACAGGAATGCGTCTAATCCACCAGTACGATGACGCGGCACTTTTCGAGGAAGCTCAGATTTTGCGCTACGCTGTGAAGCATGGCCGCGTCCGCGTTCGCTATCACGAGATCCACCCTGCCGTCTCCGGAAACCTTGAGCGCCTTTACCATGAGCGGCTTGTCCGTCACCCGGGGGTTGGCCTGTGCCGCAGCCGGGTCTTTCAGATAACCGACCATGCCCTCGCGGACCGCGTACTCCCTGTTCACCCAGGCCGATCCGTATACCTCCTTGCCTTCCTCATTGAGGATCTTCGGGACCATTGCAGGCCTTACGCCAAGACCTCTCGCGTCGACGATCAGACCGGTATAGGCCTGGCCCGGAGTTGCGGCTCCGCTAATGCCCGTCGGTTGGGTCTGGGGTCCCTTCGGCAGCAGCGTGTCCGCGAGCGCGCCTGTTAGCTTCATCCCGACGGTCACCTCCACAGAGCCGTCGGACATGTATTTTTTATCCATCACCATTGCGCCTTGAACAAAGCCGCTCACCTCGGTGCGGATCGCATCGCTCGTGACCATGAAATTCTCAACGAGCGTCGTGGAGTCCACCCGCACGCCTTTGACCGCTTCGAGGAGGTTCCTGAGCGCAACGACCTGCGCGGCCCGCTCGGCCATGGCGCGGGCCTGGGCAGCGTTCGCCGGCTGCGCCGGAGGCGCGCCGATGCCGATCGCGGTGATCACGCCCGTGGTCCAGTCCACCTTGCCCGTGCTTCCGACGGGATCGATCACGTCTTTCACCGTTCCCTGAAGCTGCGCGAACGCCATGCCGGACATAAGTACGAGAAACGCCAAAACCATGAACGGAAAACCAAGTCTTCTTCCTGACATATTGTACCTCCCTTTTAAGGATTACGAAAATCAGATACGGCCTTTGATATACATCTGTTCGATCCTGCTTTTCACCTCATGTGAATTTTCACACAAACACCGTGCAATGATGATGATATCAATATTTCACAGAACACCATTCAAGTCAAGGTAATATTCACCACAGAAGCCGTTATTTCGCGCCATCTCGTAAATGTTCGATCGCATCATGGGCGATAAAGATATCTCCGCTGCTTTCCCTGGTGATGCCTTTCGAGCTGAGGATCTTCATGCACTTTGAGACAGCCTCCCGGGATGATCCGATGCGCGCCGCAAGCTCCTTATGGGTTGATTTTTTTACCCGCAGAAATCCCTTTTCACTCCCCTCTTTCGAGTCTGCACTGTCAAGGAGCGACCTCACAAGCCTCTCGCCGACCTCGAGAAACGCCAGGGACTCGATCATATCGTCTGCTTTCCGCAATCGTTCAACCAGGGTGATCATGAGTTCGACGGCGATCTTCGGGTCTTTCATGATAAGATCAAAAAAGTCGTCTTTCTTTAAAACAGCAAGCTCGGCATCATTATCAGCGGTGATCGTGGCTGACCGACCTTTGCCGTCAAGAAGACTGAGCTCGCCGAAAAAAGCCCCCTTTTCGAAATGGGCAAGGACCATTTCGTCCCCCTCATCATCGGTCAGGACCGCCTTCAGTTTTCCAGAGAGAACGATATAGAGGTCGGTGCCGAGGTCGGTCTTATAAAAGATCGCCTTCCCCTTTGCGTACGGGACGCGCTTACACCGGGAAGCTATTTCTTTGAGTTGAGCGTCTTTCAGGTGTTTAAAGAGCGGGATGCTTCTTAAGTATTCAATAAGCACTCGTCAACCTTCTTTCACGAATAGATTTTCGTAGATAAGTATTTAAAAAATATAACCAACGGATGGATGGTTGTCAAGGTGTATAAGGGGCAAAAAACAGATTGATGCGCACGGGCAGGCGGCCGCCAGAACTCAACCACACAGCGTACGACAGCATAAAAGACTTGTCCTCTTGGGCTGTTTTGGAACAGGCCCTGTGAAATACCGGCCTGTTTTTCGGCGCACCGAAGGTTTTTTTACACTGCTCGCGCAAGGGTCAGCGCAGTGACCCGGGCAGCTCCTCCCTGCTTGAGCGCGGCCGCGCATTCGTTCATCGTCGCTCCGCTCGTAAATACGTCGTCTACGAGCAGCACACTCTTGTCTTCCACTTCTCCAGGTCGTCTGATCGCGAACGCCCCGGCCACGTTCTTTATCCGTTCCTCGCCCGACAGCTCCACCTGCGGTCTCGTAAAACGACACCGGACGAGGTTATCAACACAAAGATAAATATCAAAAGTGCTGCTCACTCCATGCGAGAGGAGAAGCGCCTGATTGAATCCTCGCTGTCTCAGCCTTTTCCGGTGAAGCGGGACCGGCATGACGATATCAATGTCCGAAATGAGGCGAACGTTGCCCGCCATCCACGCGGACAGGGGTCTTCCCAGTGCCCTGCACGGCCGGTACTTGAACTGATGAATGGCCTCCCGGAGCGGCCCTTCGAAATATCCGACGGAGAGCGCCTGATCATAATGGGGAGCGGCCTTTCTGCACTGTCCACACGTATGCTCCGAACTGTACGTGAGCGCATCGGGCGATTCGAAGGGTCTGCCGCAGCGCGGACAGACAGGGGGCAGCAGCGGAGAAAAATCCGCCCAGCACTGAGCGCAGATAAAAGGAAAAGGAGAATCAGCGACCGGTGAACGGCAATAGGAGCAGGCAGTGGGAAGGATAAAATCGAGAAATCGACGGAAGATATGCATAGGAAATAAAATTCCAAACAGCAAATTCCAAATTACAAATAATCACTAATGACCAAAGCTCAATAACCAAACAGTTTGAAGCTTCGACTTTGGTTATTGGAACTTATTTGATTATTGGTGCTTGGTGTTTGGAGTTTATTTGAGATTTGGTGCCTGTCATTTGGTGCTTCATACAATGAGGCTCTTCCCGGTCATTTCCGCCGGCTTTTCGATGCCGATCAGATCGAGGACGGTCGGCGCGACGTCGGCCAAAAGGCCTTCATTCCGGAGCCCGGCCTTCTTCCCGATGAGAATGAACGGCACGGGGTTTATGGTATGCGCGGTATAGGGCTGACCGGACTCTGCGTCCGCCATCATTTCGATGTTGCCGTGGTCGGCTGTAACGAGCACGATCATTCCCGCTTCCTGAGCAGCGCGAACGATCCGGCCGAGGCATTCGTCAAGGACCTCGACCGCTTTGATCGCCGACTCGAGAATGCCCGTATGGCCGACCATGTCCGGGTTCGCATAGTTCGCCAGGATAAAACCGTACTGACGAGACAGAACAGACTCGACGAGCTTGTCGGTGATCTCCCGCGCGCTCATCTCCGGTTTTTTATCGTATGTGGCCACATCGCGCGGCGACGGTATCAGCACCCGGTCCTCGAGAGAAAACGGCGGCTCTTCTCCCCCGTTGAAAAAGAACGTCACGTGGGCGTATTTCTCCGTTTCGGCAATACGAAGCTGCCGGACGCCGTGATGGCCCAGGACCTCGCCCAGAATATTCGTGAGCTTTGCCGGAGGGAACGCAACCGGAAGACCGAAGGTCTCATCATAGGTCGTCAGGCAGGCAAACACCGCGAGCGCAGGGACTTTTCGTCTTGGAAATCCTTTGAATCCCGGGTCCGTAAGCGACTGGGTGATCTCTCTCGCGCGGTCAGCGCGGAAATTGCAGAAGATCACCGCGTCCCCGTCCCGGATCGTGGCGACGGCCTTGCTCGTTCGCGGATCAATAATTGATGCGGGGATCAGGAACTCGTCGGTCCTGCCGTTCTCATAGCTCTGCTTCACGGCATCGGCAACGGAAGACTTTCTGATCCCCTCGCCCAGCACCATGACCTCGTACGCTTTCTGGACGCGCTCCCACCGTTTATCGCGGTCCATGGCGTAGTACCGGCCCGATACCGTGGCGATCGAGCCGATGCCGATCGTGGAAAGGCGTTCTTCAAGTGCGGCGATATAATCAAGCGCGCTCGAGGGAGGAGTGTCCCTGCCGTCGAGAAATGCGTGGAAGAACACCTTCCGCAATCCCCGGGCCTTTGCCAGTTCGAACATCGCAAACAAATGGTCCATGCGGCTGTGCACGCCGCCATCGGAAAGCAGACCCATAAGATGGAGCGCGGCGCCGGCCTGTTTTACCGATTCCATTGCCGACAGCAGGACGGGGTTCTTGAAAAAAACTCCGTCTTTGATCGTTTTCGATATCCGTGTAGACTCCTGATAGACGACCCTTCCGGCCCCGAGGTTCAGATGTCCCACTTCGGAGTTCCCCATCTGGCCGTCGGGAAGCCCCACGGCCTCTCCCGAGACCCGGAGTTCGGTATGCGGATAATCGGCGAGAAGGCTCGTATAGACCGGCGTGCGGGCCAGGGCGATCGCGTTCCCGTTTTTTTCGGCGTTAATACCCCAGCCGTCCAGAACGATCAACAGTACCGGCGTGTCAGACATTCAAAGACCCCTTATAAAGCTCTACGTCATAAATAATAACGAAATTTCAAATTGAAAAATCACTGGAGGTTGGCGCTTGGATCTATTTTGAGAATTGGTGTTTAGCAACCGGAATTTACACTATCAGCAGGTCTTCTCCAGGTTCACCCCGTAGGTATTCCACTTTCCGCAGTTCTGGCAGCGGCCGACCCACTGCAAGGTCTTGTTCTCACAGTTCGAACACACGTAGGGCACGATGATCTGCTTCCGGAAACCGAGCGCCTTTTTGAATTCAGAGGCGGCCAGACCGAGCGAGCCCCTGCGCAAATAGATATTTCCGAGCAGTTTATGGACATCCGGCAGCTCCCGGTCCCCCCAGTCTACGGACGAGAGGATATCGAACGCCTCATCAACCATCTCGAGACGGTAGTAGAGCTTGCCTAAAAAGAACTTGAGCGTGATGTCCTGCGGTTTCCAGTTCACGGCCTGGCTGTAGATCTCGATGGCCTTGCTGGGCTCGCCCTGCTTGAGGTAGAGATCTTCCAGCCGATGGAGAAGCAGAATGGACGAAGTGATTTTGTACGCTTTTTCCCAGAGTTCAGCGGCATCCTTGATCTTGCCGTCTTCCAGGTAGATCTCTCCGAGCCCCAGGTACGCGGGAACAAAATCCTTATCGAGCTTGATCACGGTGCGAAATATCTTCCTGGCCCGTTCCAGATCGCCGGCCTCAAGCAGGGAGCGGCCGAACTCGTACCGGAAACCGACCAGCCGGCGGTGCTCCACCTCCTGTTCGGACGGCGCAAGCGGCGTCGCAAGCAGCTGACGCTGCGTCTCGTAGAGTTCTTCCCAGTGGTTCAGCTTCTGGTAGAGGTCCCGCATCTTGATGATGGCGGTAAGATTTGAGGGGTCGTTTGCGAGTATCTCCTTGTACACTTTGAGCCCTTCGTCATAGCGCTTGGCCTCTTCATAATCGGCGGCAAGGGAAAACAGCACTTCCTGGTTATCGCCGTCCAGCGTGAGCGCCTTCTGGTGAATGCGTATCGCATCCTGGGGGTTCTTCTGGCGGAGCTGCGTGATGCCCAGCCGAAGGAGGGTATCCACGTGGTTCGGGTCGATGGTCAGCACCTTTTGAAAATAGGTGGTCGCCTCGGGGTTCCGTTTTGCGAGCAGCGAGTTGAGTCCCTTCGTATAGAGGTCCTGGATCTTTGACTTCTTCCTCTGCTCGCGCTGGACCCTGAGGCCGCCGAGGAACCTTTTAATATCCCGGACAAGATAGAAGAACAGGACCGAGCCCGCGCCGATGGCGAGAGATACGAGAAAGAATGTGGACTTGGCGACCTCGAAGGATTTAACGGGGGTCAGATTGATCGTGATCGCTCCCTGATTGAACTCTACCAGCAGGACCACAAACACCGCTACCAGGACAAAAAGAACACTGAAAATGATCCTCATCCCCGATCCTTTCTCTTCGTGAACATGCATTTTTTGTTTCGCGGCATCCCGTAACTCCGCATTCCGAACTCCCCGCTCTGCGTTCGCTGCTAATAATGATACGTCTTCCCTTTTATGATCGTGAACGCCCGGTACAGTTGTTCCAGGAGCACAAGACGCGCCATTTCATGAGTAAGGGTCCATCGGGACAGGGCGACCGTTTTATTCGCCCTGGCGGTCACTGTTTCATCGAGGCCCATGGCCCCGCCGAGCAAGAAAACAATGTCCCTGATGCCGGACTCCAGCCTGCCGTTCAGAAACCCCGCGAACTCGTGCGACGTGAACTCCTCGCCGCGCTCATCCAAAGCGACCACATACGCTCCCGAAGGGACTGCCTTGAATATTTTTTCCGCCTCTTTCCTTCTGATCGCGGGGGCGTCCCTCAGGTCCTGGATCTTTTCCTCTTTGAGCTCCCTGATCTCCGCATTGGCATAGGGCTTCAGAAAGCGGAGGTACTTGGCTATTCCCTCCTGAACAAATCGCTCCCTTGTCCTGCCCATGCAGACAATGCCGAGTTTCATGAATGGACCTCGGCCGTCAACGCGCGAACGTGATGGAAGACAAGAGCGACTGAAGCTCCTTCAGTTCATCGGGAGTAGTGTACGTTACGATCAGCGATAAGGCATATCCCTTCATGATCGTTGCATAATATTTTTGATACACGAAAAGCTTCCCCGCGGACATCGTGGCGTCAAGAACATCAAAGGACGCGTCGCCGATCTTTTCCGTCCGGATCACGTCGGCAATGGTATATTTTATCTGCGCCTGCAGCAATATCTTTTTAACATGAAAGAGGTAGTCACTGCCCCGGGTTATGCCGGGCATTTGGCTGACTTTTTCCGCGACCGAGCTGAAACTCGGATTAAAGTTCACGGCCGATCCGACGGGATATTTGAACATGATAAGCAGCGGAACGCTGTTGAGCTCGGAAGCATCCATTGCCGCCTTCAGGTTGGCATCCTTGCCGGCCGTTATTTGCTTGCCACCCTCCAAAAGGGCCTTTTTTGCCTCATTATCCTGAACGCTCCAGCCTTGAGGTACGGATATTTTCAATCCCAGATAATGGTTCGTATAAACCGAACCCTCGACGGCGCCGAAATCAATCTTGCCGGTCTTGCTCCGGTTGCAGCCGGCTGCCGATAATCCAAGCGCCGCGATCATGCCAACACACAGCAACCATCGTACCTGTCTCATGCTGCCTCCTTGAGTAAGACCAAGATTTTCTTGAAACCGGCGTTTCGCAACCGGCAATAACAAGGGCCTATCCTGATAGATGCGCCCGCTGCGACCCTGTCTTAAACTGCAGCGGCACCCTCGGCGCGTCCCCCCAGAGCTTCTCCAGATTATAATACACCCTGGCCTGTTCGTCAAAGATGTGTACGACCACGTCCCCGTAGTCCATCAGCACCCAGCTTGCTTCGGCCTGTCCTTCAATATGAGACACGCGCTCGCCGTTTCTTGCAAGGGTCTGTTCGATCCAGTCTGAAACAGCTCCCACCTGCGCAGGATTGCTCCCTGAACAGATCATGAAATAGTCGGCAATGTAGGTCAGTCCCCGAAGATCGAGGACCAGGATGTTGGAAGCCTTTTTGTCGTCAGCGGCCTCTGCGGTCAGCAGGGCCGTTTTCCGTGAATTACGCATATAACTTATTTTCAATTATATAGTTTTCGACCGTTTCAGGCAAGTGATATTTAATGGTCCGTGCCTCGTGGGTCCTCTTCCGGATATCGGTGGAGGAGATGTCATAGAAAGGGACCAGCTCAAGGCAGATCCTGATCCCGTCGCCCTCGATCAGCACATGCGTTTCAACTCCCCGGTCGAGGGCGTCAAGTCCTTTTTTCGCCTGCTTCATGAATCCGATCTTCAACAGGTCCTTAAATTTGTATCCCGGCCGGG
>DATDRO010000207.1:0-7105 GCA_035291685.1 Nitrospirota bacterium
CGCCCCCCTTCCGGCCGCGCCCGCGTTTTACCCTCATCGACCCTCTTGCTGCGGCGAGCTCGCCAGCCAGACCATACCGCAAAAGAATTTGATTTTCAAATTATGATATATGTGATATAGTACGAGCCGTACGACCGCTGAAACTGCGTTTTATCAAGACGGCAACCATTTTTAAGGAGGGGGGGACCGTACGATGCCTGGCAGGCTCAAAAAAATCGTTGATTACGTCGTGGAGCATACCGTCCTCAAGAATCTCGCCATGAGCAGAATGAGGCTCCTGGTGCATGACGACCTGTCGAAACTCACCGAAAGCACGCCGGATGATCCCAAAAAAGAGAAGCTCTATCTGGAAGCGGCGAAAACCATTCTCGGAAAAGACACGCTTGACATAAAATTCTAAACGGCTAAAGGAGGGAATCATGTTAAAGGCTCTGGCTCCTGGCGTCCTGCTCACGACACTCGTGGGCATCGTCGCCTACTTGATCTCCGGTCTTCACGCAACACTGGACGCCCTGGTGGTCGCTTTGCTGGCAGGCATGGTCATTCGGTTCTTCTTCGGCAAGCTCCAGTCCTTCGACTTGATCATCGCTTACGCGAAGGACATCAAGGATTTCCTCATCCCCATCGGCGTGATCCTCTTTGCGGCCACGATCAACCTTGACAAGAGCCTGTCGCTGCCGGGGAACGTTTATGTCCAGACGCTCGTCTCTGTGGCCGTGCTCCTCGTGGTGGCCCTGCTTCTGGGGACCGTATTGAAATTGCCCCGGAAAATGAATTGGCTCACGGCCGTGGGCTCCGCCATCTGCGGCGCATCGGCCATCGCCATCACCTGTACGGCCGTTGACGCCAATGACGATGACGTCTCCAACTCGCTCATCGCCGTCACTCTGGTGGGGCTCCTGGCCATTGTGCTGTTTCGCTTTCTGCCCTTTCTCTCGATGCTGGGCGACGAGGTCTATGGCGTGCTCTCGGGGGCCACGCTCCAACAGACGGGGATCGTGAAGATGGCTACCGCCGGCATCGGGTCAGTGGCGAAGGACGTGGCGCTCCCGGTCAAGGTGCTGCGCACCGCCCTGCTTCCCTTTATCGCCCTGGCCTTCTTTTTCGCGGCTGTCAAGCAGGAGGGGAAAAAGAAAGGGTCGGTGTATCTTCTTACCGTGCTCGTTGCATTTATCGTGATCCTCGGCCTCACGGCCTTCAGCCCGGCCTTCGCCGTGATTACCAAGTTCGCGGCGATCAAGGTTGCTGCAACGATTGTCTTCTCTGTCGCCTTTGTGAATCTTGGCATGCTCGTGGATTTCAGGACCGTCAAAATCCAGCCGATCGCAACGGCCTTCCTCGCGTGGGTCGCAGCCGTGGGCGTGTTCCTGGTCATGGCTTGAGCCCCGTCCCCGGAGGGCCTCGCCGAAACCCTGTATCCACACCCGGAACATCCGGGTGTGGATTTTTATTCAGTCGTGTCCGGAAAAATTTGAAAGGTATGACCTGCAAACCTCGTTTAAAAAGAATCGACCAAACCCAATCCAGTAAACTCCGTTAGTCAGGTAGGTCGGGTTGAGCGAGGCGAAACCTGTCAACCTAATAACGTCAGTGCGTCGGGTCAAGAAACGCAACCCGGCCTACCACTACAGGCGCGTGAGGCACGATGAAAAAAATTCTTAAACCGTCTCCCAGACCCTTCATAGGATTTGGTATCGTGGTTGCGCCTTTTTTTGCGCTCGGGCTTTGGATTTTCGCTCAACATGGGTTCCGGGTCGATGATTTGCCGGCGGTTTTATTTCCTCTTTTACTTTATGCCGGCTTCGCGATAGCGATGATGGGAAGAGCAGTCGCAGTCACTGATAAGGAAATAGTGCGGACCAGCATGTTTTTTCTCAAAAAGAGCATCAGGTTCTCCGATATCCAGCGATCTGAAGTGCAGATACTTGCGGAGCGAGACCATCCGGCTTGGATCACTATCTTTAGAGCGGGCAAGGGCAGGCAGGCATTGAGCCTCAGTCTTAAGACGTATCGCAAAGAAGACGTAGCGTGGCTGTGTGCGCTGCCCGAAATTAAGGCGAAGTGGTTTGCAGGATTCACTAAGAAAGCCTGACCGAGAAATAGATAAGGGTAAAATCTTCGATGATGACCATAATGTCACGGTTGAAGGATTACTTTTATGATTCTGCCAGGAATTGAGTTTTATTTGCCTTGAAGCTATGCGCATCGTCGCCGGAACCATGATCTCTGCAAGAAAGGAGGAGTGGTAAACCCGGTTCGAGAACAGGTTCTCTGACGGGGTAAAGAAGACGGAGTTTGAAGTCGATTTTCTACTACGATACGAAAGGAGAAAATTATGAAGAAGACTCTGCTTTTGTGCGGTTTGCTGGTTCTTGCTTTGGCTCTGCCGGCGTGGGCGGCGATACCCATCACCACCCTGTACAACACGGGTGTGGATGATAGCGGGCAGCTCCTGACGTCCGGACCGGATTCGCACTACAAGATCGTTGCAGTGGGGCAGGCTTCTTACACCGACGCCAGCGGGATTCCGGTGATCCAGCCGTTGAATCCCATCTACACCGTGGCGCTCCCACGCATTCCGGTGGTGGCGGTGAATCCTCCAACCTGGGCGTGGGTTCCCAACGGCCCCACTTCGAACTGGATCGGGCCAATTGCAGGAATTAATTATGGCTGCGGGGACAGCGCGGGGGTGGACGACTACGGCAAGTACATTTATCAGGGCGTGTGGACCTACCAGACCACCTTTGACCTGACGGGGCTTGATCCGAAGACGGTTCATATCGCCGGCCACTGGGGCACGGATGACCCGGGCTGGATGTATCTGAACCTCGCCAACCCGAATGTTCTGAATCCCTCTCATTTGGTTGTCTCCGGAGGCGGGTTTAATACCCTTCCGTCCTTTGATATCTCCGGCACGAATGGCCTGTTCCTTCCCGGCCTGAACACGCTGACCTTCGTCGTATGGGACGCGGGAAACTGCGTGACCGGTCTGCGACTTGATCTGGAGTACGCCACTGCGGAGAGGGCGGTCCGGTATGTGCCCATCGACATCAAACCCGGAAGTTTTCCGAACAGCGTGAACCTCGGTTCTGAAGGGAAACTCCCGGTCGCGATACTCAGTCTGCCTGACTTTGATGCGAGGACCGTTGATGTGTCCACAGTTACTCTCAGTAATGCATCCGTGGTTATAAAGAATAACGGTTCCTTCATGGCGGCTGCGGAGGACGTGAACGGTGACGGGCTCCTTGACCTTGTAGTCCATGTTCCCACAGAAAATCTTATCATCGACACTCAGGGCGGCGAAGCAGTGCTCAAGGGTAAAACCCTGGATGGCCTCGATATTGAGGGCGCGGACTATATCAAGGTCGTTCCCTGATTTGTTTTCGCTGTTTAGCATATTAAAAAAATGAGATCCGTTCGGTTCATGAGAAAAGGGACTGTTCACAAAGTTATCAAAAATGCCTTACAAGCGGATTGAGATAGGCGGGGCGGTTAATTCGCCCCGCCGCTCATTCACCTCATTAACCTCTCATCATTGAAGCTCCCTGCAGTCCCGCTCTGGCGGGAAGGGGAATGCGCTCACTCCAGAATTCAAACCGCCTCATCCCCCCGGTCAATGTCAGAAAGATCGGCTCCAGATGGATTTCCGGCATGTGGGCCATAGGCCGAGGTCGTCGACGCTGCATTGGGCGATGATCCTGCCTTAGGCCTGGACCAGAGGAACGCGCGTGTGTTTCGCTGTCTCACGCAGGGGGAAAATATGCTATAATCTCGTTCATGTATAATAGCCTGATACTTCAATATATCAGCCGCAACATGAACAAATTGCAACTACTGGACTATGTGCTGCTCGGTGTTGTCGCGCTTGCCTTCCTGTTCGCTCTCTTTTCGCTGTTCAGACAACTTTACCGGCTGCTGACCGGAAGGCAGGGGGATTTGCGGGTCATCTTGCCATCAAAATCCTCTGCATCTGAACAGAAGGAACTGTTTTGGCAATTCAAGGCTGAGCGGGAATTGCTGGAGCAGCAGGTGTCCAGGCTCGGTGAGAGCTTCTTGATGCTCCGAGAGCTGTATCGGGAAAAAAGGGCTACGGCAACGATGCTTGAAGAACTCTCCGACCGGCTGTTTAATTACACACTTTCCCTGCGCCGCACCATCATGCAAATGGCCGCCGCCAATCATGCTTTATCCGCGTATGATCGATTGAAGACACTTCTCAGGATTTACGCTCAGGCAGGTGTCGAGAGCCGTTCGTCAGATGCGCAAAGCGTCCGGAAACTCGCGGAGAAGCTCGAAACCGTCAGGCAACAGGTCATAGAGCCGATCCTTTCAGGAAAAAACCTGAATGTTCCGGACCCGCAGAAGTTTTTTGGACAATTCACCGTGCCCGGTCCCGAGGAGGCTGATATCGAAGTGTTCGACAGGAAAATAGAGGACCTTTACAACTCCATGAAATCCGCACTCGAACGGACGGTCAAATAGAGCATCCGGTCCGGACACCTTGCTCTCATAAGGTAAATCTGCTTCTTAATTAATGTTCCTGGATTCATACCGTCTCATCCCCCCCGGTCAGCCTGAGGAAGATCGGCTCCAGATGGCTTTCCGGCATGCGTGCCATGCGGCCGAGGTCTTCCACGCTGCCTTCGGCGATGATCGTTCCACGGTTGATGATAGCCACCCGGGTGCACATTTGCTCCACGATCTCGAGAGTATGCGTGGACATGAACACGGTCACTCCTTTTGAAGCGAGGTCTTTGAAGATGTCCTTCACGAGCCGCGCGCCGCGAGGGTCAAGGCCGACCATGGGCTCGTCAACGACGAGCACCTTCGGTTCGTGGAGAAGGGCCGCGGCCATGACGAGGCGCTGTTTCATGCCGTGCGAGAAATTTTCGACCAGCTCATTCGCCCAATCATTCAGACCGAAGAGGGCGAGAAGTTCCTCGATCCGCTTTTTCGGGTTTCCCATCTCAAAGAGGCTGGCAACGAAGTGCAGGTATTCCGTGGCCGTGAGCTTTTCGTAGAGGAACGGCCGGTCCGGGATGAACCCGGTGATGGACTTGGCCTGGAGCGGTTCCTTCTGCACGTCGAATCCGTTGATGGTCGCGCTGCCGCTCGTGGGTTGGAGAAGCCCTGCCATCATCTTGATGGTGGTGGTCTTGCCCGCGCCGTTCGGGCCGAGAAAGCCGAAGATCTCGCCCCTGGCGACGTCGAGGTTGATCCCGTCCACGGCAATAAGCTTGCCATAGGTCTTTGTGAGGTTGATGAGTTTTATCATAAAATGTTACTGCAGAGATCGCTGAGTTTGCAGAGGTTATTAAAAGGTCCAGATTCGAAGTTCTTCTTTAAATCTTCTCAGCGGACTCAGCGCGCTCCGCGGTGAATATTACTTCTATTTATACTCCAGCACTTCCACCTTCAGTTTACCGACGAGCCTGAGGATATCCGACTGCCGGTCGAGGCTGCCGGTGACGAACCTGATGTGCGTGGCGTCCGCAGGGAACTGGTTGAACGTGGGGTCAATGGCAGTCCAGGCGCCGAGCCAGACCTCGGGCCACGCGTGATAGTAGAACCCGCCGTCCATGTACACGATGCCGGCGGCCATGCGCGTGGGGATCCCGGCGGCGCGGGCAAGGGCGGCGTAAAGCGTGGTGTGCTCGTTGCAGTCGCCCACTCGCTGCGAAAGGACTTCGACGGCGCTCGGGATGCTCACCACCGGCTTTTTCTGGATCGCGCCATACACCCAGGCATTCAGTTTTATCGCCGCCTCGCGTGCGTCTTTTTCTCCGGCAAGGACCTTTGACGCCTGTTCCTGTATCCTCCTGTCATCGCTCTGGATAAGCGCGGTCGGCTGAAGGTATTCATTGCGGTCTTTTTCCGAATTCGGCAAACGATACGAGGGGGTCCGGTCCTGCTGTATCTCGATAGTATCTCCGGTGAGTGTCTGGCGGTCACCATCAAGTTGAAAACCTTTCAGCACGACGCCTTTGAGCCGCGCCTTGAGGTATTTTACCTGCGCGGAGTTCTTTATAGGATCGGAGGGGATCATGGTGAGAGCGATGACGTCAACTGCCGGGCCTTCCTTGTCGCGCTTCAAGGCCTCGGTCATGGTCTCCTTCAAAAGAACGAACCCGAGAGGACTCTCTTCTTTGATCGTCTCTCCGTCCTGGGTGATCCAGGACACGGCTTCCATGCCCTGGTATGTCTCTCTCAGCTTATAGACGGTCTGGTCCCTGTCTCCAACCTTGATACGCTCTTTGGACTCTATGGTGATCGAGGAGTCTTCGGTGCTCATGGTTGCCGGATTAAATACCGGAAAACGGTATTTTCTGCCCAGTTCCAGACCGCGGAGAAGGAGGGCGGGTTTGACGAAGGAGGTGATATACGGCGGCTCAATGAGCGGGACGCGCTCCTTGCGCGTCCGGCCGCCGGTCGCGATGTCCAGGACGAGCTGTTTGCCGACCACCGCTCCCTTGATATCCATGGTCGTCATTTCGGAAGTCAAGGTGAAATCAAAATATTTCAGCAGGAAGTTCTTCGTGCTGTATCCGTTGATCACGGTCTTTACCCGCTGCACGCTGCCGAGAGCGAGGATGTCGAGTTCGGACTCCTCCGTGATGTGGTATGCATCGGCTTCCCGTGCCACGCTGGTATGGGCGTAGCCGACCTTGCGGCCCTGCTGATAGATGCCGAACCATTCGTCTCCCGTGTGCACGCCTTCCTCGGTGATCACATCGAGCGCGATGACCGCGGTCGGCCTTATGTAGGTGCGCTCGACGAGAAGGCCGAGCATCACGAGCCAGAAGGCGAGAATGGTTATTTTGAGCAATTTTGTCATTTAATCCATATTAGCCAGAATAGACCGGAATGTCAATTATGATCACGCTGAGATCATCCTGAGCATATGATTTATGCTACAATAATTACATGCATGCGGTTTGTTTTTGTGATGTTTGCATTGTTTTGCGCACCCGTTCTTTTTTTCACAATGTTGCCGGCCGGATGCTTATGGAAAAGAACCAGGGGGACAACAACGGATGGCGTAACAATCACCGATGTGACAAGACATCATAATGGAATCTATGATGTGAGTCCGGGTCTTGGTATG
>DATDRO010000208.1:0-8234 GCA_035291685.1 Nitrospirota bacterium
GGCTTTGTCTTCCAATCGTTTTACCTTGTGCCCTACCTCACGGCGCTTGAAAATGTCATGCTCCCGCTTGCCGTCCAGCCCCGGGTGAACGGTACAAGGAAAGACCGCGCCCTCGCCGCGCTCGGCCAGGTCGGCATGGACAGCAAGGCTCAACGACTGCCTTCTCAACTCTCCGGCGGAGAACAGGAGCGGGTCGCGATCGCGCGCGCTCTCGTGAACCAGCCGCCCCTCATTCTCGCGGACGAGCCCACGGGGAACCTCGACACCCGGACCGGCAACCACGTGCTCGATGTTCTCGCGGGCCTTCATGCCGGAGGCCATACCATTGTGATGGTCACGCATAACGAGGAGAACGCCCGGAGGGCAGGCAGGCTCGTGGAGATCCGGGATGGGGAGATCGTGTGACGAACGGGAAGGTAAGAAGTTGAGAAGGCAGGAACCTGTGGAAGAAAGAAGGGGTTCTTCGTGCCGGTGCCTGTCCCCGAATGATTTAATCGGGGATGCCTTCGTGGCGAAAAAGTCTTAAAACTCAAGCAAAAACCCCGCAAGATAGCTTGTGCCGCCGAGATTCACTGATTCCATGGTGGCCGTTTCTATCATGGCGCGGGTACGCTGGGCCTCGATGAAAAAATAGGTATGCATTACGCCGGACTCAAGATAAAAGTTATTTGCCGCGCTCTGGTCAATGCCGTCCAGTAAGAACTGCAAGCCCGCTTTTCCGTGGTATCCATCTGCATAGCCGCGGGCCCTTGGCTGATTCTCAATCTTCTCCTGATAGTACATCCTTGTCCAGCCGCCGCCTATGTACGGGACCAGCCACTGCCTTCCGCTGAACGCTCCGCGAACAAGAAAAAACGCACTCACGGGGAACAGCTCATAGGTTACCGTGCCCGCATAAACCGGACTGCCGGCATTGGCAGTATGGATCGGCGCAAGTCCCTGCCCTGAGTCTCTGATATAACCACCCTCAATGCCGACTTCCAATTGCCTGAATATTTTATACGCCAGTGACGCGGCATAGTGGCCGGTCTTTCGGTCGCCATAGTAGGCCTGCCAGCTGTCTATCGCGGGATAAAAAAGCCCTCCTTTTACCTCGAGAGACCAGTGCGAACGCTCCGAACGCCGGTCCGCCGCATGCGTCACAGCCGGGAGGAGCGTGAGGATAAAGATACATGTCAATTTTTTCAGTATGCGCATGGAGAACCTTTCAGTGATTTCATACTTTTGGACCAAGGCAACCGCGTTGCCGTATTAGCTGCATTTACATCCTGCATTATGCATTTTTGCTTTTATTCGTGCCACTTCGTGGCGATTAAGCTCTTGGCTGTCGGTCTACTATCAGCTCTCATCCATGAACGATGAGCTACTTCACCTTCTCCCCGAAGTATTTTACGATGTCCGTCAGGGTCAAGATGCCCGACAACCGCTCGTCGTCCACAACGGGCAGCTGCTTCACCCGCCGGAGGATCATCAGTGAGCCGGCCTTCACCAGGGGCATATCACTGCTCACCGTTATCGGCGGCGTTCCCATGATGTTCCGCGCTTTCATTTCAGAGAGCCGGTGAATCCGGTCTTCAATATACTCAATGTCAGTCAGGTGGCGCTCGTCTTCGAGAATATCGGAATAACTCGGGAGGATGGACTTGAATATGTCCGCCTTGGTGATCACACCGACGACCTTTTCGCCATCCACAACGACAAGTCCGTTCACGTGGGCTTGCGTGAGGACACGGGCGCATTCCTTCAAACTCTTGTCCGGTCCGATGGTGCGGGGTGTCTTGGTCATGATCTCGGATATTTTCATGATGCGTCTCCTTTTTTTTGCAGAGTCATCAACCGGATGATGGTTAATAATCCGACAAACATGAATACAATTATTCTTGTGAACATCGATGTCCTTGTCATAAACATCGCCCCGCCCACTGCGGGCATGAGCGCTGTTCTGACAACGGGCTTCAGCCAGGGATGTTCGTTGATAAATTGTGCGCCGACCGGCCCATGTTGATAATACCATCTTACAAACGCCCTGCCCGCCGCGTTTGTTGTCAAATACCGGTCCCTGAACTCACGCAAGGCCTGTACCTGCGGCGCCGAGTAGTATCCGTACGCGGCAGTGGCAATAAAACACCCCTTGTTCGGGAGGTTGGGGTTGGAAATAATGGGCTCGGGGAAGTCGTGTATTATATTCGATGACGTTCCATATGCTGTACTACCAATGGGCAGGTTTTCCTCATCGGAGTAAGCGCTTTCAAAGGCTGTTGTATTAGTATAATATGCTGTGACCTTGAAGTAGTATACGGCTCTTGCATAGGGGGTTACTGAAACGTAATACCACGTTCCGTTCGTAAGCCCGGAAAGCGAGTATGACGTGGTATTTCCGGCATCAATGACCGGCGCGACCGGAGGGGTTGTGGTGTCGCTGTAGCGAACTTCATAGCCTGTTGCGCCGGCTACGCCGGCAGTATCCCAAGTGAGGGGGAGTGTTGCGTTTGAGATGCCGTTTGAGAGTACAGGGGCACCTAATGGGGCTGAGGCGGGAGTTAACCCGGTGACATCGTATGTTATAACATTCAACGCATTGGTTGTAGTTGTGTACGAACCGGACGCAGTGCCGTAATGAATATTATAACCAGCGATCTGGTAACACGTATTGGCGTCCCAGGTCAATCTGACGGCATACGCAGGAGGCGAAGAAATGTCCTGAGCGGCAAAGTTCTCCACAGGGAACGGCATTGTATCTGCAAGGGGACCACCATATGCGCCCAAGTCAGGGAGTGACTGGTCAATACTGTCTGACCCCACCGATGAATCACCGTTGTTTTTGCACGATGTAGTCGTTTGTAAATGAAAGTCCCCTTGGGCGGTATCGACAAAAACAGGATCTGTTGTAACGTTATTCGTGGTGTCCCCCGTCGCGCCGTTTAAAGTGTTGCTAAAAAAGCAGTTGTACTGGAAGGATGTGGCTGTGCCTCCCACGGTGTAGACGGCGGTGTTTGTGTTGCTGGAGAAGATATTATTTATTATGGATACACTCGTACCGCTTGTAAATGCCACGGCGTACTGATTCTGATAGAATGTATTGTTTTCTATTGTTGCAGATGAAGAGGTCTGCACATCAATCCCTGTGCCGCTTGTTCCCACCCGAAACACGCAATTGGTTATTCTCACCGACGAGGAATTCTTGATCAACAGGCCGGTAGTAGCGGACGTAAAAGAAAGTCTCCGAATCGTAACGCTGGTGAGAGCGTCGATCGTGATGATCGGTCCTGACCCGCCGCCCGAAAGAATTGTTCGGGCCGTTTCCGTTCCGGTGAGCGTCAGCTTTTTGGTTAAGGTGATGGTCCCCGTATAGGTACCGGGATGAATTTCAATGGTATCATTGTCGGCCGCCGCAGTCAGGGCATCTCCAATACTCCTGTAGCATGGGGACGTGGTAGAGGTCGAGTCGCAGGTGAAAGCGCTGGGGTTGACAACACGCGTCGTCGCCAAAGCTGTTTCCGGCGCACCTATGATTAGTAGCGTAACCGCCGTTGCGGCGAGCAGAAAAAACCTTTCTAATTTCATAACTATCCCTTTCAAAATTCGTCAAAACTCTATCAGAAGGCCCAAAAAAAGTCAAAATAATTGTTTAAATCGCACAATAAATATGTTAAAACTTTATTTAATTGTTCGCAACAATGGTTTGTGCTATAATTGTTGTTGTGTTGAACTTCTTGACTGTTTTTCTACACTTACAAAAGGATTTATGGTACAGTCTACCGTGAATCTGTGCTGTATTTATTAGAGCTTTGGAGGTACCATATGTTGAGATCCCCGAGGATTTTTCTCCTCTCTTTGTTTTCTATTCTATTCATATTATTAACTTCTTCGGCATTTTCCTATCAGCAGATAGAGTTCATCCGCGAGATCGGCGAATACGGCAAGCCCGCCGCGCAGCGCCTGGTGAACGGCCCCCGGGCCCTTGCCCTCTTCGGGGACAAGGTGTTCATCGCGGACACCGAGGCGCACCGGGTGCTCGTGCTCGACCGGGACGGCAAACCCGTGCTCAAATGGGGAACAAAGGGGGACAAGCCGGGCCAGTTCAGGCTTCCTCTCGGGATCGCCGTTGACGAGCAGGGCAGGGTCTATGTTTCGGACACCGGCAACGGGCGCATCCAGGTGTTCGATGGCGAGGGGAAGTTTATTCGCAGCTTCGGGAGCAAGGGGTCCGGCCTGAAACAGTTCAGCAGCCCCGCCGGGCTGGCTGCGGCGCGCGGCCTGGTCTACGTTGCCGATACCGGCAACAGCCGCGTGCAGATACTCACCACGGACGGCGTCTTTATCAACGAACTCACGGTCAAGACGAAGAAAGACGAGATGAAAGAACCGATCGATGTGGATGTGGACCTCCAGAACAGGGTCTATGTTCTCGATACCGATGATAATAAAGTCCGCGTCTTCGACGCGGCCGGCGCGCAGATAAACGCATTCGGCTCCAAAGGTAAAGGAACGGAGGGTTTTAACGAACCCGAGGGCCTGGCAGTCGACAGTTACGGGACGATCTTTGTCTCGGACAAGGGAAATTATAAACTGAAGAAGTTCGACCCGCAGGGGAAGCTCCTCGGCTCTATCGGCTCTGAAGGAAACGGCCCCGGACAGTTCCGCAGGATCGCCGGGCTGGATGTTGACCGCGACGGCAAGGTCTCGGTGCTCGACGCGGGAAAGAACACGCTGCAGGTGTTCTCGTGTGAGTGCGGCCCGGCGCCTCCCCTCTCGCCGGTATCGCCGCTACCCACGATAGAACCGGCAAAGGATATCGCGGGCGAGGCGAACGCACTTGCTCTGGATAAGAGACTTTGGGGGCTTTCCGGCGATTCGATCGCGGCTCTGGGCGTGATCTCCGGCCGCACGATCGGCTCGACCGGCACGGAGCCGGGGTTCCTCAAAAACCCGCGCGGCCTCGCCATTGACGGAAGCGGCAATTTCTGGGTTGCCGATACGGGAAATGACCGCTTGCAGAAGTTCAGCCGCGAAGGGAGCCTGCTCCATGTTATCGGAAAATCCGGCGCCGGCGAGGGCGAGTTCCACTCGCCGACGGGGATCGCCGTGAGCCCGAAAGGCAATATCTGCGTGGCTGATACCGGCAACAGGCGGGTGCAGGTCTTCAACGCGAAGGGGATGCTCCTCGGCGTTTTTGGAAAGGGCGGAAAGCTGTCCAATCAGTTCTGGGAACCCGTGGACCTGGCCGTGGACAGTTCGGAGAATATTTACGTCGTTGATCGCGGGAACGACCGGATCTCGAAGTACGACAGCTCGGGAACCGCCGTCTGGGAGGCGGGAAAGACCGGCAGGCTGGACGGGGAATTCAAGGAGCCGCAGAATATTCTCGTTTCGCCGGACAACGAGGTGTATGTGCTCGATTCAGGGAATGCCCGCGTCCAGGTCTTTGACAGCCGGTCCGGAAAATTCCTGAGAAAGTTCGGGAGCGAAGGCAAAGGACCCGGCGAATTCAGGACACCCGCCGGGCTGACGCTCGAAGGGGGCGTGCAGCTTTTCGTGGGAGACCTCGGGAACAACCGGGTGCAGGTCTTTACCCTCCGCCACACTCCGGCAATTCCGAAGGACGTGTCCGCGCAGGCAAGGGCCAATGAGATACAGGTGAGCTGGAAGCAGAGCGCCGAAACGTACCTTGAACACTGCAAGGTCTATCGCGCCGAAGCCGCGACAGCGGAGTTCAAGCTCATTGGAACTGCCACCGAACCCTATTATATAGACAGAAACCTTCCGAGCGACCGGACATTCCGCTACCGGGTGACCGGTCAGGCGAACAAAGGAAATGAGAGCGCGCCTTCGGATACGGTCTCGGCAACGACACCGAAGCTGATCCCCGCGACGCCCAAAAAGGTCAAGACGGAGACCGCGGAGAAGCAGATCACACTGGTATGGCTTCCAAACACCGAGCCCTTCCTTGACCACTACCGCGTGTACCGCAGCCGGCAGATATCGTCGGGGTTCGAGCTGCTCTCCAAATCGGACAAGACCGTGTTCGTCGACAGTCCCCTTGCCGACGAGACGCTCTATTACTACCAGATAACCGCCGTGGGCCGGGAAAATGATGAAAGTCCGCCGAGTGAAGTGGTGTTCATGTCCACGCCGAAGGGGTCTCTCACGCTCCCGCCCCTCGAGATAACCAAAGTGGAATTAGGCGAGGTGTTCGCCTCGGCGTATAAATATTACGAGGCGCACCCCCTCGGCAAGGTGGTGATCAAGAACAACACGGGCAGGACATATCCAAAGGTCAAGCTGAGCTTCTCGATCAAGGAGTTCATGGACTTTCCGACGGAGATAGAAATACCCGAGATGCCGCCGAAGAAGGAAATGGTCTTCGACCTCAAGCCCGTGTTCAGCAACAAGATCCTCGACGTCACCGAGAACACGTCGCTCCAGAGCGAAATATCGCTCACGTACCACATCGGAGGAGAACCGAAAAAAGTGAGCCGGACATTCCCGGTAACGCTTTATGAGCGGCACGCGATGACATGGGACCAGAAGGGCAAGGTGGGCGCCTTCGTGACGCCGAGGGACCCGGCGATGGCCGACTTCAGCAGGCTGGCGATCCAGCCGTATGTGGATGCCTATCCGAACCTGCACCAGTCGATCGTATACGCACGGGCAATCTACGCGGCGCTCGGTGTTTACGGCCTCTCGTACATCGTGGACCCGACAAGCCCGTACCAGGAATTTTCCGAGCATACCGCGCGGGTCGACTATCTCCAGTATCCCCGCGATACGCTCGCGAGAAAGAGCGGCGACTGCGACGACCTTTCGATATTGTTCGCTGCCTGCCTGGAGAACATCGGCATCGATACTGCGCTCGTGGACGTGCCGGGACACGTGTTCGTCATCTTCAATACCGGGGTCTCCGAGCAGGACAAGGCCGTGCTCGGGTTCTCCGACTCTCTTCTCGTCGCCTATCAGGGGACCGTCTGGCTGCCGGTGGAAATGACGCTTATCGGGTCCTCATTCACCAGGGCCTGGCAGAAAGGGGCCGAAGAGTACCGCGACTGGTCGGCGAAAGGCAAGACGGAGATCATCGACACCCGCAAAGCGTGGGAACAGTTCAAGCCTGTAACGCTTCCGAAAACGGACTTCAAATCCATAAAAGTGAAACGTGAGGAGATAGAGGCAAAGTACAAGGGAGAGCTCGACGCCCTTGCCCGGCAGCGGCTCACGAACCTTTCCGCTGAGTATCTCGACGCGCTCAAGAAAAACCCGAATGACCAGAACGCCCTCGGGCAGCTCGGCATCCTGTACGGCGAGAACGGGCTCTATGCCGAGGCGCTCGTGCAGTTCCAGAAGATGTTCGCCCTGGACAAGAGCAATGCCGTTGCCCTCAACAACATCGGCAATATCAATCTGCTGCAGGAAAGGCTGGAAGACGCGAAGCAGGCATACGAATCAGCGCTCAAATTGGCTCCGGGAGAGCCGGGGATCATGGTGAACCTGGCGCGCGTGCTCTTCCAGACGGGCAAGCAGGGAGAGGCGAAGAAGCTGTTCCAGGAAGCAGCCGCGATCGACCCGCGGGTGCTGCGGCAGTACGGCGATCTTGCCGCGAGTTTGGGGGCGGTGAAGTAAGGTGAAAATCAGCTCGTAGCTGATAGCTCATAGCTGAAAGTTTTGACACGAACTGCGAGCAATGAGCTATGAATTACTCATTGCGCTCTGAGCGTCTTGGCGGTAAATGCTTTTTTGTTCCGCACTCCGAATTCCACAGTGGGTAAAGGAGGCTCTATGTATAAAAAGATATTCGCTCTCGTACTGATTTTCGGGTTGTGCTCTCTGACGGCCGCGGCCCAGGAGACACAGGAAAAGAAGAGCACGGGCCTTTCCGACTGGCTCCGGGGCATCCAGAAAAAGATCGAACAGATCATCCCGAAGAAGTCGCTCCCGGTGACCACGGGTGTGGCGGGCGTTCGAGGTTCAAAAGAGGATTCCCAGGTCAAACTCTACTGGAAGGGGAAAAAGGGTGATGAGTCGGTTACGGAAGAGGAGCTTGCGAAGTTCAAGGCCGGCGTTGATCTCGCGGCAAAGGGCGACAAGCAGGCGTCCGTCACGGAGCTCGAAGATTTCATGAAGCAGTATCCCGACAGCCCCCTGATCCCGGATGTCAAGAAGACGATGGAGATGGTGAAGGCTGAGGGAAAGTAGGGATTACGAGGGACTAAGGACGAGAGACGAGAGAAGAGGGACGAAGG
>DATDRO010000209.1:0-3308 GCA_035291685.1 Nitrospirota bacterium
ATCTTTTTAACATGAAAGAGGTAGTCACTGCCCCGGGTTATGCCGGGCATTTGGCCGACTTTTTCCGCGACCGAGCTGAAACTCGGATTAAAGTTCACGGCCGATCCGACGGGATATTTGAACATGATAAGCAGCGGAACGCTGTTGAGCTCGGAAGCATCCATTGCCGCCCTCAGGTTGGCATCCTTGCCGGCCGTTATTTGCTTGCCGCCCTCCAAAAGGGCCTTTTTTGCTTCATTATCCTGAACGCTCCAGCCTTGAGGGACGGATATTTTCAATCCCAGATAGTGATTCGTATAAACCGAACCCTCGACGACGCCGAAATCAATCTTGCCGGTCTTGCTCCGGTTACAGCCGGCTGCCGATAATCCAAGCGCCGCGATCATGCCAACACACAGCAACCATCGTACCTGTCTCATGCTGCCTCCTTGAGTAAGACCGAATTTTCTCGAAACCGGCGTTTCGCAACCGGCAATAACAAGGGCCTATCCTGATAGATGCGCCCGCCGGGACCCTGCCTTAAACTGCAGCGGCACCCTCGGTGCGTCTCCCCAGAGCTTCTCCAGATTATAATACACCCTGGCCTGTTCGTCAAAGATGTGTACGACCACGTCCCCGTAATCCATCAGCACCCAGCTCGCTTCAGCCTGTCCTTCAATATGGGACACGTGCTCGCCGCTTCTTGCAAGGGTTTGTTCGATCCAGTCCGAAACAGCGCCTACCTGCGCAGGATTGCTCCCTGAACAGATCATGAAATAGTCGGCAATGTATGTCAGTCCCCGAAGATCGAGGATCAGGATGTTGGACGCCTTTTTGTCGTCAGCGGCCTCCGCGGTCAGCAGGGCCGTTTCCCGTGAATTACGCATATAACTTATTTTCAATTATATAGTTTTCGACCGTTTCAGGCAAGTGATATTTAATGGTCCGTGCCTCGTGGGTCCTCTTCCGGATATCAGTGGAGGAGATGTCATAGAAAGGGACGAGCTCAAGGCAGACCCTGATCCCGTCGCCCTCGATCAGCACATGCGTTTCAACTCCCCGGTCGAGGGCGTCAAGTCCTTTTTTCGCCTGCTTCATGAATCCGATCTTCAACAGGTCCTTAAATTTGTATCCCGGCCGGGAGAGCACGACAAAACAGCACAACGATAACAGTTTTTCCCAGTCTTTCCACGTCTGGATATCAAGGAACGAGTCGAGCCCGGTAATAAAGAAGAATTCAGCGCCGGGATTCGCCGCGCGCAGCGCTTCGATCGTGTCAATGGTATACGACATCCCCTCGCGTTTCACTTCCATATCCGAGATCTTGAAGTGAGAATTACCCGCCGTCGCGAGCCGGACCATCTCGAGCCGCTGAACGGCCGACAGCATGCCATCCTCCTGCTTGTGCGGCGGCAGATAAACAGGGATGAATAGAACGCGGTCCAGTTTCAGCCTGTCGCGTATTTCCTCGGCAGCAGCGAGGTGACCGTAATGAATGGGATTGAACGTCCCTCCAAGAACTCCGATTTTCTGCGTCAACATTCCTCCTGTCTTCTGTCTTCTGTCTTCTGACTCCTGTCTTCTGCTTATTTTCTAATCTGCCCGCTCCCCAGCACGATGAACTTGGTGGAGGTCAGTTCCTCCAGCCCCATGGGGCCGCGCGCGTGGATCCTTGTCGTGGATATGCCGATCTCCGCGCCCAGGCCGAACTCGTATCCGTCATTGAGCCGCGTGGAGGCGTTGACAAAGACCGCCGAGGCGTCCACCTCGCGCAGGAACCTCCGGGCGTTCAAGTAGTCGTTCGTGACGATGGATTCGGAGTGCTGCGAGCCATGCGCCGCGATATGTTCCATGGCGTCGTTCATATTGTCCACGACCTTCACGTTCAGGACCAGATCGTTATACTCGGTGTCCCAGTCCGCATCCGTGGCCTGCTTGACATCAGGGACAAGCGTCCTGGTCTTCGCGCATCCGCGGACCTCCACGCCCGCCTTTATAAACCGGCCGATCATCGCGGGAAGGAATGAAGATGACAGGTCCTTATGCACCAGCATGGTCTCCATGGCGTTGCAGGTCCCCGGCCGCTGGACCTTGGCATTGAAACAGATCTCTCCCGCCATCTCCGGGTCCGCCTTGCAGTCAACATACACGTGGCATACTCCCTTGTCGTGCTTGATCACCGGGATGGTCGAGTTCTCCGAGACCATGCGGATAAGTCCTTCGCCGCCGCGCGGGATGATGAGGTCAATGAACTGGTTCAGCTTGAGCATTTCCATAACACAGGCGCGGTCCGGGTTCTCGATGAACGATACGGAACCGTCCGGGATTCCCGCCTCTGACCCCGCCTTCGAGAGCACCTGGGAGATCGCCATGTTCGAATGCACCGACTCCGAGCCTCCGCGGAGCAGCACGGCATTCCCGGATTTAAGACAGAGCGCCGCTGAGTCGGCGGTCACATTCGGCCGGGATTCGTAGATGATGCCGATGAGCCCGATGGGCACACGCATCCTGCCGACTTCCATGCCGTTCGGCCTTCGCCACATCTTCAGCACCTCGCCCACGGGATCAGGGAGCGCCGCCACCTCGCGTAGTCCTTCAGCCATTGCCTTGATACGATCGGCATTGAGCGTCAGCCGGTCGATCATGGCCTTGGAAAGACCTTTCTTTTCCGCTTCAACAACGTCTTTTTTATTTTCCGTCATGAGACGGCTTGCCTCTTTTTCAAGACCAACCGCCATCTTGAAGAGCGCACTGTTTTTAATTTCTGTGGAGATGTTCGCAAGCGCTCTTGAGGCTGCTTTGGCCTTTTTTGCCTTATCGGAAACGTATTGCTTGATGTCCATAAAACCTCCGGAACAATATTTCAGCCACGGATTGACACGAATGAACACGGATAAAAACCTTCCAAAAGTTTAGATTCCGCACTCCGCCAAGATCACCCTCTCCCATATTCCCTCTCCCCTCGGAGGGAGAGGGGCAGGGGTGAGGGGCATTATCGCTGCATTCCGCACTTCACAACATCACCAGATCATCCCGATGTATGACCTCATCATGGTCCTTATGACCCAGCACAGACTCTATTTGCGAGGTCTTGAGACCCTTGATCTTATCCAGATCAGTGGACGAATACTTCGTCAGTCCACGCGCAAACTCCTTGCCGGAACGGCCGAGACAGCTTACACAATCTCCCACCTTGAAGCTCCCCTCGACCTTGACGACCCCGCCGGGCAGCAGGCTCTTCCCTTTGCTCAGGAGCGCTTCCCGGCCTCCGTCATCCACAACGATGATTCCCCGCGAACAGGCGGCATACGCGATCCAGTGCTCACGAC
>DATDRO010000210.1:0-5439 GCA_035291685.1 Nitrospirota bacterium
AAACAACGGAATGAAGCAATTAGCCATAATCACTGAAGCACTTTGCTCTCTATCGGGGTTTATGGGCAGCAAAAATTCGTCGGGGATAACGGCCACAGGCCACACCGACTCCGACGCTACGATCCGCCTCCTCCGCGGCAATAGTGTTGCCAGCTCATGACTAATGCAAACAAAATCCTGATCACCTGTCCAAAGGGCATTCCGCCTTTTCTGAAACAGGAGCTCATATCCCTGGGCTTCCCCGTCCTGTCCGAGCAGACCGCGGGCGTTGAGACCGAGGGTACCCTCGATGACACCCTCCGGCTGAACCTCTTCATCCGCACGGGGCACCGCGTGCTCTACCTCCTGCGTGAATTTACCGCGCGAAACGCCGAAGACCTGTACCGCGAAGTGTCCGCCGCGGCCTGGGAAGAGTACATCGATGAGCAGGGATACCTCAGCCTGACGTCCAGCGTCGACAATCCCACGATCAAGGACTCGCGCTACGCGAGCCTTAAGTGCAAGGACGCGATCGTGGACCGCATCAGGGAAAAACGCGGAAAGCGGCCGGACGCGGGGCCGGAGCGGGACAGGACCGTGGTGCACCTCTACTGGAAGGAAGAGCGCGGGGCCGTGTATCTCGACACTTCGGGCGAGCCTCTTTCCCGGCGCGGCTACCGCAAGATCCCGCTCGGAGCGCCCATGCAGGAGACCCTCGCTGCCGCTGTTGTCCTGGCAACGGGATGGAACGGCGTTGGAAGCTTCATCAACCCCATGTGCGGCAGCGGAACGCTTGCCATCGAGGCCGCGCTCATCGGCCTGAACCGGGCGGCCGGCCTTTTACGGAGCAACTTCGGCTTCATGCACATCAAGGGCTGGAACGAAAAACTCTGGAACGAATTGCGCGAGAAGGCAAAAAAAGAAGCGAAAAAATCCCTCCCCGGCAGGATCATCGCCACGGACATCGATCCGAGGGCAGTCGAAGCCGCGCGGAGGAACGCGGCCACGGCTGGAGTGGAGCAGTTGATCGAGTTCAGCATGTGCAATTACTCCGACACCCCCCTGCCGGAGGGCGCGGGTGTTATCGTTCTCAATCCTGAATACGGCGAGCGAATGGGAGAGATCGCGAAGCTTGAGGAGACCTATAAGGGCATCGGCGATTTTTTCAAGCAGAAGTGCATGGGGTACACAGGCTATGTGTTCACGGGAAATCCCGGTCTCTCCAAAAAAGTGAGCCTCAAGCCGAGGCGCGGCATCCCGTTTTTCAACAGCGGCATCGAGTGCAGGCTGTTTGAATATGAATTGTATGAGGGAAGCAAGAAAATCAAGAAACCCCGTTAGAGATCACGTAATTCCCTCTTCCTTCGTCCTTCGCCCCTCTTCCCCCATCGCCAATAAGGCTAAAAAGAGTTAGAGCTTTTCTCTCTCCAATGATGTATAATAACAAAGTGCGATGTAACCTGAGAAGCGTAGAGTCAGACAATCCCCGAATTGAAGCTCCCTGGAGCAAGCTGCAGGGAATCTCGATTCTAAAGGTAAGAACATTATCGTATTCGCTCGCTAACCCCGCAGCAAGCTGCGGGGAATGTGCTCACTCCAGAATTCACACCTCTCTTTGGGCAAGTTTACAGGGCAAACATAATAAACAGAAAACGACATAAGTATTTGCTTTATATATGTCTTCTAAAACTATGCAATCATATGAATGCGCATTATTATTTATCGCGCTTCATGGAAATAGCGGGCGGAATGAGGAGGAATAATGCAGGAAAAGCTTTTAGCAGGTGATAATATCGCGTCCTATTGTACAAAGTGCAAGTTGGGCCTCGACCATGCCATTGTGGCCATGGCTGAAGGGATGATCGTCAAGGTGAAATGCAAGACCTGCGGCGGCACACACAAATTCCGTGATCCCGCGGATCCCCCAAAAGTCCGCAAGGCAAAAAAGGCCGGAGGAGCATCGGCAGGAACCCTCTGGGAGGCCGGTATTGCAGGGGCCAGGGGAAAAGAGCATGTTTATACCATGACCGCAAAATACCGTGTCGGGGACATTGTTAATCATCATACCTTCGGCAAAGGCGTTGTCCAGAAGCTCTACTCCAATAAATGCGACATGTTGTTCCAGGACAAGGAACGGCTGATGGCCTCGGCCAATTAGCGGCAGAAACAAATTCGCCACTAAGTCTCTAAGACACGAAGAAATGCTTGGCTGGATTCGCAGTTCATTGGCAATATGTTTTCAGGCTTACTTTGTGTCTCGGCGTGGCCTATGGCCATAGTGTCTTTGTGGCAAATACTTTTTTAGAATTATCGAAAGAGAGGTTCCGTGAGTTTTTCGTCGTTCAATCTCAATCCACAAATCGTCATGGGTGTCAAGGCGCTCGGCTATACCGCACCGACCCCTATCCAGCGTCAGGCTATCCCGCCGGTCCTCGAGGGAAAAGACGTCATGGGCCTTGCCCAGACCGGAACGGGCAAAACAGCGGCCTTCGTGCTGCCGATCCTGGAGCGCCTGATGAAAGGATCGCGCGGCCCTGTCCGCGCCCTCATCATCGCTCCGACGCGTGAACTGGCCGAGCAGATCCACGAGTCCATCAGCGCCCTCGGCTTCCAGACAAAACTGCGCAGCATCACCATTTACGGCGGCGTGGGCGTGAACCCGCAGATCCAGAAACTGCGCGCCGGAGTCGATATCGTCGTGGCCTGTCCCGGCCGTCTGCTCGATCACATCAATCAGGGCACGATCAACCTGTCGCAGACGGAAGTGCTCGTCCTGGACGAGGCGGACCGGATGTTCGACATGGGGTTTTTGCCTGATATCCGCAGGATACTGAAGCACGTGCCCGCCAGGCGGCAAACACTGCTGTTCTCAGCCACCATGCCCGATGATATCCGGAAACTGGCCCACGAAGTCCTGAAGAACCCGATCACGGTGCAGGTCGGCCATACCGCGCCCGTAAACACGGTATCGCACGCGCTCTATCCGGTGGCGCAGCACCTCAAGACCGCGCTTCTCCTCGAATTGCTGAAACACACCAACACGGAGTCTGTTCTCATTTTTACGCGCACGAAGCACCGCGCCAAGCGTGTCGGGCAACAGTTGGAGAAGGCCGGCTACAAGGCGGCGTCGCTCCAGGGCAACCTGTCCCAGAACAAGCGGCAGGCGGCGCTCGACGGTTTCCGCGACGGCTCGTTCCAGGTCCTTGTTGCGACCGATATCGCGGCCCGCGGCATCGATGTTTCATCAATATCCCACGTCATTAACTACGACATGCCCGATACCGCGGACGCGTACACGCACCGGATCGGCCGCACCGGCCGCGCTGCGAAGACCGGCGACGCCTTCACGTTCATAACCCGCGAAGACGAGGACATGGTGCGCAGCATCGAGCGTGTCCTCGGCGAAAAAGTGGAACGGCGCACGCTGAAGGGCTTTGATTATACGAAGGCCGCCCCTTCGCGCGATACCGAATTTGCCCGGCCGCCGCGCGAACCGCAGCGCCGCGGGTCGCAGAGGAAACCGGAACCGGCCAGAGCGCGTACAGCCTCCGCCCCGCAGAGGGCGCACCAGGCCCAGCCCGCGCGTGGAGCCGCCCATCGCAGTTCCGCACCTCAGGCTCCCCCCGCTTCGACGACATACAAGAGCCGGACGCACAAACCCCGTACCTATCGCTAATGCGGAGAACAGAAAAGAACGAGAGATGATGGAGGATGGAAGTCGGATGTTCTTCCCGCTTCCCCCTTTTTCCATCCCTCGTCCTTCGTCCCTGTTCTTTCGTCCCTCGTCTCTCGTCCCGCGTCCTTCGTCTCTCGCCCCTCTTCCCCCTGACCCTTGACCCATTTAGTTATCCCCTTGTCATTTCACTTTTTTTATAGTACGCTCTTCGCATGGACAACAGCGTCATCGTGCGAACGATCGTGCCCATTTTCCTGCTCATGGGGAGCGGGTATATTTCAAGAAGGATCTCTATTTTGCGCGCCGGCGACGAGAGGGTACTGAACGCCTACGTGTATTACTTCGCGCTCCCTGCCCTTTTCACCGTAGACCTGGCCGAGACCAGCTTTACCCGGCAGAATCTCAACTTTATCCTCGCGGGGATCCTGCCGGTCCTTATCGTGACCATTCTTTTTTTGCTGTTGTATCTTATATTCCGCTTCTCCCGTGACACCTTGTACATCCTTATCCTAACGACGGTCTTCGGCAGTCTCGGATTTTTCGGTATCCCCTTTGTCATGTTCGCTTTTCCCGGCCAAGAGAGCGAATCCCTTGCAACCCTCTCGGCGGCCACCATATCCGCCTTCAGCGTCGCCATCTCGATCGGCGTACTGGAATTTTACCGGCTCGGGAAGGTGAACCTCCGGGAAGGGACGCGGCACATAGCCCAACGGCTATCCCGGAATCCCCTGATCCTCTCGATCCTCGTCGGCGTCTTCTTCTCCCTGATGGGGATTGCGCTCCCCGTGCCTCTATCGAAGACCCTGCACATGCTCGGCAGCACCACGGCAACGGTTGCCATATTCCTGCTTGGCGTCTTTCTGTACGGCAGGACATACCGGAACATAGCGACCGCCGCCCGGCTCAGCCTGCTCCGCATGGTCCTCCTGCCGATCATCGCCCTCGGTGTCGCCCACCTCATGGGACTCCCGGGGCTCCAAAGAACAACCGTGGTGCTGATGCACGGCATGCCCATTGCCATTTCGATGATCGTCCTGAGCGAGCGCTACGACTTTCAGAAGGAGACCATCGCGTCCCTGGTGCTTCTTTCGTCCTTGAGCGCCGGGATATACCTCAACGTGTGGCTGGTCTTGCTGGGACTTTGAAGAGGGTTACGGAGTTCACTTCACATGGCCAAATCAGACCCACCTGTTGCTGCACGGTATCTTTGGAACACATACCATGACTGAAGATCGATCCAATATCATTCTGATCGGGATGCCCGGGTCGGGCAAAAGCACCGTTGGCATCATCCTGGCAAGGCTGACGGCGCGTGATTTCGTTGACACCGACGTCCTTATCCAGACGCAGCAGGGCCGTACCCTGCAGGACATCGTTGATCGGGATGGCTACCTGACCCTGCGCAGGATAGAGGAGAATGTCCTTCTTAAGCTCGATTGCCACGATCATGTTATCGCCACCGGCGGCAGCGCCGTGTACAGCCCCGCGGCCATGGCGCATGTAAAGTCGCACGGCATCGTTGTGTTCCTGCACGTGGATATGCCTACGCTGAGATCGAGAGTGGCGGACTACGGAACAAGAGGACTCGCAAAACGACCGGACCAGAACCTGGACGACCTGTTCGCGGAACGCCTCGCGCTGTACCGGGAGTACGCAGACGTCACTATCAACGCCATCGGCCTTACGCACGAAGAGGTCTGTACAAGGATCATCAAGGAATTGGAGACAAGACGCGGGTCGTGCAGGGGAGGCGCTTTGTGAAGATCGGATTGCAGACATGGGGT
>DATDRO010000211.1:0-12513 GCA_035291685.1 Nitrospirota bacterium
AAGGTAATAGATAGAGGGGTGAGTGCCCAGCCCCTCAAGCAGCCGGAAGCGCCGGGGGCTGCGGGACAGGCGAGCGACCCTGCTCTCAGGGTCTGCCATGTTGCCGAAGACCAGGGCGTCAGTGGGGCAGGTCTGGGCGCAGGCCGTCTGCACCTCTCCGTCTTTGATCATTCGGCCTTCAGCCTTTGCCTCTTCCTTAGCCCTGCGGATGCGCTGAATGCAGAAGGAGCACTTTTCCATCACCCCGCGGCTCCGCACCGTAATGTCCGGGGAGAGCTGGTTGTCGAGGGGCGGCGGCCAGGAGTGCTCATGATCGTAAAAGTTGAAGACCCGCACGGCATAGGGACAGTTGTTGCCGCAGTAACGGGTGCCGACACAGCGGTTGTAGACCTGGCCGTTCAGGCCGTCGGGGTTATGGTAGCTGGCATAGACCGGGCAGACCGGCTCGCAGGGGGCGTCCTTGCAGTGCTGGCAGAGCACCGGCAGGAAGCGCACCCGCACGTCCGGGTATTCACCCACCCAGAAGCGCTCGATCCGGAGCCAGTGCATGTTGCGGCCTTCGGCGATCTCTTGCTTGCCGCAGATGGCCACGTTGTTCTCCGCCTGGCAAGCGACCACGCAGGCGCCGCATCCGGTGCAGCGGTCGAGGTCCACGACCATTCCCCATTTGTACGGGCTCGTCATTTTTTCCATGTTTGATCGCCTCACAAAAACCTATGTCTCACACAAAGGCTCGAAGCGCACGAAGGACAACAACAAAAAATTCGACGTTTGGTTTCTTCGTGATCTCTGTGTCTTCGTGTGAGTCAAATCTTTTCCCGTTAAATCTCTATCAAGTCGCTGCGGAAGCTCCCTTGCGGATCCCCGGTGACCACCATGTCCCCCTTCTCCGAAATCCGGGTTACCCGCACCCGGGTGGCATTCCAAGCCGGTTGCGGCTTCCTTCCTTCAATTTTCATCGCCAAAAGCTGGAGCGGATTTGCTCCCCTTCCCTTGGCATAGCGTCCCATCTCACTGTGTCCCTGGCCCAACGGGATCGCCACCATGTCGGGCCGGATGCCGGGGTAAATCACCGCGGGTAAACGAAGTGAGCCCTGGGAAGATGTTACTTCGACAAGGTCGCCGAAGTTTATACCAAGCTCGGCGGCGGTCTTGGGGTTGATCTCGACCCAACTTCCCCAGACCACGGTGGTCATGGGATCGGGGAGATGCTGCAGCCAGGGAAGTGGGGCGCCCCGGCCGTCATAGAAAGCCGTGGATGGATATACTGAAAGATGTAGAGGGAATTCCTTTTCATTTCCGGCAAACCGGGGCTTTGTGGGGTCAGGCAGACTCGCGCCTTCTATCCATCGGTAAACTTTGCCTTGGTCAGGTTTCGTTTTGAAAAGTCCACCCTTCCGGAGAAGATCGACCCACGTTGCTTCGAAATCCTTACCACCCGCAAGACCGACACGCTTTCTCATCTCAGCCCTCAGCATTTCAAGATACGATGGGTAAGGAAACGCCGCCTTCATATCCCCGCCCAGTTCATGAGCCGTCGTCATCAGCACCTCGGGGAACTGGCGCGTGTCAAACACGGGCATGACCACCGGCTGCATCAACCCGATCACCTGATCCCGCGTGCCGGCCAACGGAACCACGTCCCCCCAGCTCTCCAGAGCAGCATGGTCCGGAAGAATCAGGTCCGCTTGCAGCGCGGTGTCGTCGAGCATCGACGAGAAGCTGACGATGAACGGAACCTTGGTCAATGCTTCCTGGAACCCGGTCGACGGGGGAATGGTATGGACCGGGTCGCCGTGGATGAGGGCCACCTGGATCCCGCCGGCACGCATCTTTTTTACAAGGGAGAGGAGATCGTCAAAAGAATTTGTTGGGCCGTCCGGAGACCCGTTGTCCGGGTAGACCCCTCCGGTGTGGTTCAGGTTCCCCACCAGCACATTCAACATTTGGACGGCGCGGACCGCTTCCAGGCCGTTGCTCTGGAAGGCCAATCCCTCCCCGGCCATGGCCAGCGAGGGACGGGTCATTGCGAACTCGCGGGCGACCTCGGCTATTGTCTTCTGCGTCAGGCCGGTCTCTTCCGCCACCCGGGGAAGATCGTTCGCCTTCAATCCCTGCAGCAGATTTTCCGCCAGAAGCCCGTTCGTTGCAAGGGCAGCTTTGTCATAAAGGGACTCGACAAGGATCAGCCGGGCCATGCCGAGGGCCAGCGCCCCCTCGCTTCCGGGACGGGCCGGCATCCAGCGATCAGCCGAAGCAGCGGTTAGCGACATGCGGCCGCCGACGTAGGTGAAATGACCGCGGACCGTGTCCCTCCCCTGGCGCATCTTGCCGAAGGCGTAGCCGTACTGTACGGGCGACAGGTGGCTTTCCACGAAATCAGCGCCGAAACTGAGCAGATAGCGGGTCTCAGCCATATCATAATAAGGAAGGTTCGATTGACCGAAGCTCCGGCGGTTGGCCAGCCGCAGCCAGTCTGGGGCGAGCAGTTCATAGGAGAGGTGATTGGGCGAGCCGTAAGAGCTCATAAAGCCTGCTGTCAGCTTCGCCAGGGTGCCCGTGAGTTCCGGCGTCAGCAGGACCATGCCATGAGCTCCCTTTTCCCGCTTCACGGTCTTGAGCTTGTTGGTGAAGAGGTCCAGACCCTCTTCCCAGGAAATCCTCGTGAATTCTCCAGAGCCTCGTGGACCGCTGCGCTTCATGGGCTGCGGCACGCGGTCGGGATGATAAAGCTCCTGCAGACTGGCCTGCCCCCGGGCGCAGAGCTTTCCCCGGTTGACCGGATGGGCGGGATTTCCCTCTATCTTTTTGGCCCGCCCTTCCGACACCCGGACCAGGATGCCGCATCCGGCAGGACAGGACCTGCAGGAGCTGGCATAATAATCGGCTTTGCCGGGAGTTACTCCCTCGTCGGGCGGAATCAGATAGGGAATCAGCTTCTCACTATCCGACTTGCAGCCCGCAAGCATGGCGCCCGCGGCAGACATTCCGCTTAATTGTAAAAAGGTCCTTCGATTCATTCGGACTCCCTCAGATACGATCACAAAAAGCAAAAAATAAATTGTCATTCTGAGCGCAGCGAAGAATCTTGGTTCTTCTTTTCGTTGCAAGACCCTTCGCTTCGCTCAGGGTGACACATTATATGATTTTTTTAAGGTTGTGTCACTTATGACACGTCCAGCAATCGATACTGGCCTTATGTTGCCGGTGACAGTTCAGGCACCAGCCCATCTTGAGTTTGACGGACCGGGTGATACGCACCATAGCGGCCACCTCGCCATGGCAACCGGCGCAAACGAGTCCGGCGCGAATGTGCATCATGTGCGGAAAATAGACGTGGTCCGGCACGCCGTAGACCCTGACCCAGGGAATCGGCTCCTTTTTTCCCCAGTATTCCATCAGCTTCTTGATTTCCTGAGCGTCCCGGGCAATGAACAGATGACAAGACCGGCAGTCCGCCACTGCCGGGATGCCGGTGACTGTCGACTTCGAGGCGTAGCGGTGACAGAAGAGGCAAGGGATGCCGTTGTCGCCGGCATGCACCTTATGGCTGAACGCAATTGGCTGTATCGGAGAGCGGTCCCGAAGGTCCAGCGGTAGAACGTACATGAAGGCCGCGCCGGCGGTGATAAAGATCAGCGCGACGATAAGCCCCCCGATAAGCCAGGATCGTTTCATCCTCAAATGCCTTTCTTTAAGATTTAAGATGGGGAAAGACGGGATGCGAAGCGACTTGCCGCACCTGATATAATTTTACCTGAATTGCGCTTATAGTCAAGTAAGGTGATTGGAAAAAATTTCGTCCTTTTTACATACCAGGCCCTCCTCATGCCCTGCCGATAAGACGATCTTACAAGACGTGGATCGTTCCGGCAGGGAGGTTTCGATCGCGGAATCTATCGATGCGGGCCCCCCGGTGACAGCTTCTTCAAGGAATTGTACATATCCTGCAAATCAGTGATGATCGCCTCGAGCTCAAACTTATGCCAATCCAGCCTGGCGGCGCGCAGGGACGACCGGGCATCGCGCAGAGCGCGGGCTTGTCCGGTGCCTTCGGCAGGATGATAAAGCTTCGCTTCCGCATCGAGAAGGGCGGAGCTTTCCATCAGGAGAAGCAATACCGCCTTCGCTTTTTGAGGCACATAGGGGAAGACGCCCATCCGCTCATTATGGCATCGCTCGCACACGGCCGCGATGGTGTCGGGTGTTAAAATACTGGTGACCATCGAGCCGTGACATGTTACACATTCGGGGCCCTTTCCCGTTAATTCAAGCCTCTTATAATGCAGGCTCTGGGTGAATTTATAAAACTCGGCTTCGTGGCACTTGCCACACATTGAGGGGATGTTCTTGAAGTACACCGGGCTCCCGGGATTGCCCGAGCCGAGCACGCCCGCATGCGCCTCTTTCTGTTCAGGAGCACGGGGATCGCCTCCATGGCATTTGTCGCAGGTGACCCCATGCTTCTGATGGATCGATCCCGTCCAGCTGTGGGACTTTACCCCCACAAAGCTGCTGCCCGGCAGTTGAGAATGGCAATGGACGCAGGAATTTCCGGTTTTCTTGTCGTCAGCGGCATGCGCCGTCGCGGAGAGCATGAACAGGCCGCACACGAGGAGGGCGCAAAGGATGATGCGATCAAGCTTTGGCATTATTGCCTCTCTTTCTGTTGTACCGGCGCAGCAGCGCGTAGCTGGTGCTCCAGGCAGCGGCTGTCGCGACGAGTGCATAGACCGTCATTGCCTTCGGCGTGATATGGAGCACGTCGATGTACCCGGCAACAACCATCATGCAAAAGAAAACGATCGCCCCGATGCCGAGTGAGGTCATGAAAGGCCTGTGGAGCGGGTTTTCCATATAATGCTGCGGTTCCTTCGACCTGTCGAGGAAGGGGACCAATGCATAGGCGATAAAATTCGATGCGGGGAAGATGACACCGCCGATGGTCTCGGGTGTTATCTTCCCTCCCAGGACGGTAAACACCAGATCACCGGGCACAAGCTTCAGGAACCCGTATATGACAAGAAAATACCAGTCGGGCCTCATCACGGGCGTTCCCGGCGACGGCGGGCCGTACGTTTCTATCGGGTTCAAGGGAATATAGGCCGCCATCAGCGAAATCACAAAGAGCAGGAACAGGAAGAACGACAGGCTGATGGCGCCTTGTTCGGGCCAGATCGGGATGCCGATGAGCTTCCTCCCGCCCTGCGCCTCCTTTCGGTCCCTGTTGGACCGGGGCTCGGTATGTTTCTGTTTTATCAGAATGAGCAGGTGCAGGCTGATGAGGCCGATCAGCGTGGCCGGGATCAGCATGACATGCATGAAGAAGAAGCGGGGGACGGTCCCGTCCGAAGGGAAATCACCGGCAAAGAGAAGCCTTGACGACCAGTCCCCGATCCACGGCACCGACTTCGACACATAATAGGCAATGGACGTGGCAGTCACCGAGAATTGACTGTAAGGCAGCAGATAGCCGGTAAATGCCGCTACCATCGTCATGCCCCAGAGGCTTAGCCCAACAAGCCAGTTGATCTCCCGCGGCTTCCGGTAGGACGCGGTGAAATAGATCCGGAGGAGATGCGCAAGTATGGCGGCTATCATGATCATTGCCGACCAGTGGTGGATGCGTCTGATGATCAGGCCCATCGGGAGCAGATCGATTTTTACCACGCTCGCATAGGCTGCCGGCACCATCGCTCCGAAGAGAGAAACCAGCCTTGTCGAAGGTTCATAGAGAAACCCGAGGAAGATGCCGGTGGCGACAAGGGTAACGAAGGAGAACAACGCCGTTTCTCCGAGCAGGAATGCGGGATGAGTCGGGAATGTCTTGCTCAGAAATTTCTCCTTGAACTTCTTGAGCTCCAGCCTTTCATCCAACCATTTGAATACCATGGCAGTGTCCTCGCGTCTTCCTATACCTGCGGCCCGATGGGGCCGTCGAAATCGCTCGCAAAGGCAAGTGTCCCGTCCTGCATAACCTTCACTCCGATCTGTGCGAGCGGAACCGGCGCAGGGCCGGCCATGACCTTCGCTCCCTGGGCAGGATCGAAGATGCTGTTGTGGCAGTAACATTCCGTGAACGATGCAGCGGGTGATGCCGCACTCGCCGCCCAGGAGACGGTGCAGCCGAGATGGGTACAGATGGCGCTGTATGCCACAAAGCCCTGGTCCGTCAGCGAGATGTCAGTGGGCGGCTTGAATGCCGTTTCCTCCAGTTTGATCAGCTGAACGAGGTTTGCGGGATTCAACGACTTGCCCGTGGGATAGGCGAGCACGGCGTCGCCGACCTTCATTGATGAAGCCATTATGGGAGCCCCCGCGCTGCCGCCCTGGGCATACACGAGCACGTCCCCCGGCAGTATGGTCGTTGCATAGCCTCCGCCCTTCTTTTCGGGAGCCAGCACTTTTAACAGGGCTAAAAGAGACCCGAAGGCGCCTGCAAGCGACGCACTGAGCATCCCGAGGGCGAATCTCCTCCGGGTGATCCCTTCCTTGCCGCCCTCTTTCCCGGAGTTCCCGTCTACCATAGCAGCTCCTCCTCACGGTCCTCCGATACCTCCCTGAAGGAAATGAAATATCGCGCAAAGAGTACGATCTCAACGCCGGCGATCAAGAACTTAAAAGCAAGCAGCGTTGCCAGAAGATAATCTTTTCCTTTGCCGGTTATCAGGAGATAGGCGAAAGCAACGGCCGTGCCGAGAAGCAGGATTGACAGGATCAGAACTGCGATCATAGCGGCCTTTGAATAAGCGGGCTTCCGTTCCTTTATGATCTCAAAGCTCATATCATCCCCTCTTTTCCAGTACGACATACACGAGATAGCCGAAGCCGAATAGGACTATCACTGCGCCGAAGGCGAAGAATCCGATTTGGAAGGACTCGAGTTCACTGGGGAACTCGGGAATGAACGGTGGCTTCTTTCCGGTCGTTTTCTCCTCGGCGATTTTTATCCGTATGCCGGACAGCGCTTTCACCGTTGATTCGGTCACATCCATCGGATCGATCTGAGCAAACCCCGCCGTATCTTTATGACAGCTTTCACAGACTCCGGGCACCTCGGGCATTGAATTCCGGTGAGCCTGGTGACAAGTAACGCAGGAAGGCCCTCCCTTCTGATCAAGATATGCCTTTCCCATGATGCTCTTTGCGTACCGGTCGACGGATTGACGGTGACACCGGGAGCACATGGAAAACAGCGCCTTTCCCGCAGGCTTGCCGATGAAGCCCTGGGATACCGACATTGCCAGTGATTGTTTCTCTGCAAATTCCTGACCGGCGAGCTGTTTGATGTTCTCCACGTTTACATCCGCATTTCCTCCGTGGCAGAGATCGCAGGTTATTCCCTTCTGCTGATGGATCGAACCCTTCCATTCCTTTACGGGCCTGCCAAGCTCACCCTCCATAAATTCGTGGCATAGCACGCAGGCCGACGGCCCCTGCTCCGCGCGTCCGCTTGCGCCATACAGAACGAACGCCACTGCCCAGCCCAACATCAATACACCTCTTTTTATCTTCATACTCTCTCTGCCTCGTGTGGTGTATCTCTTTTCCGGGGCCTTGCCGCAATCGATTTCTCCGGCTTCCGACCAGCCAGTCCACTTGTTCTCTGGTGTTCAGCATTGGTTTTCATGGCCGTCGGGAGAGTAAAACATTGGGGAGTCATGGGAGACGTTGAAGCATTTAGTGCATAGCGTCGGCATGACAACAACCCTTCTGCTCTCTCAATTGCACGATTGATAAAGGTGGCAGTGATTCGATAATGATAATTATTGAAGCGATATGGGCTGCAGTCCAGAAGACGCTTGACTCTTGGTCCAAACACAAAATCAGGAGACTTTGTAATATTACTTGGTGCGTTTGTATTAATTCTATCCCAAAGACAGGAATAGTCAAGTTCAGATTCAGATCACCAGAAGCCGCCGTTCACCGTTGAAATAACGTCGCGCAAGCAGGAGGAGCTTGAGATAATAATTGTCGAGGCAGGGAACGAAATCATCCGCGGACACCCGGGTGCGTTCCGTTATGCCGCCATTTTTCAAGAGCCGGCCCTCAACGCTCCGCAGTTCCCCGGAAAAGAGCTTGATCCCGATATCAATATCTATTTCGAGAAGAGCATCAACCTCGCTTTTCTGGAGCACAAGCTCTTCCCGCGCGATGAGCCGGGGAAGAAGAAACACGTCCTGAAACTCGTACTCCGCCGCCCCGGGAGCAAAGCAATATACGAAGATCCTCCGGCCGACCGGAAGAAGATCATCAAACTTCACATCGAGTCCAAGCTCTTCCTTTATTTCGCGGGGGCCGGCGATCCTTGTGTCCTCGCCGGCCGCGTAATGGCCGCCCACGCTCACATCGAACTTTCCGGGCGCGATGAGTTTTTGCTCGGACCGCAGTTGAAAGAGCGCGTAGTTACTGCCGTCCCGTTCATAAATAATGAGGCAGTGAAAGGCGCCGTGCCATGCGCCGATCCTATGCGCCTCGTCGCGAGGGACCGTGCGGCCGGTCTTCCTGCCGGTGCAGTCAAGAACGTCAAAAATCTCCATGGTCATATGGTTCTTTCAATGCGAAATCCAGGGGGCGTAGCAGTTTTATGGCCGGCCCTCTTGAGCGCAAGTTGAGTGGCAAATCACAAATGATTCAAATAATGAAGTACGTTTGCCAGCCTGTCGTCAAAAAAGAACATTGGCAAGGTTGCAAGGCTTGTTTTTATTGTGACGGGAATAAGGATTTTCTGAAACTCGCGTTGGTGCATGAATATCTTGTACACGGCATTGGCCATAATCACAGCATATGTAAGTAGAAATGCAAATAAGGGAAGACCATATAATTCGACTATAATCACCATAGCACCAACAACATCATGCTTGTAGGCAAGGCCAACCAAAACAACCAAAGCTGGGTAATAGAAAATTAGCACCCAAAGAGACCTGTTGTATTTTACAATAAATTTATCAGTCATTGTATATTCAGTGCTACCTAACCCCTTATTGAGCAGCCCTTACTAATACGCTCAGCAGCGCTGGGTCCGATAAAATATGCGATAAAATCCACCAATATTGCCGTGCATCAAAACTCCGGTCAACTTCTCTGTCAACCATCCCGACTCTATCAGAACGCAATACCGTTTTCAAGCGAATTTCAAAGACGAATTGACAAAAACATGCGGTGCAGCCTCCAGTTCCGTTTGTATTAAAAAAGGAATAGGCTGATATCTCTTTTTTTGCATGAAAAACGATGATTATCGGTTGATTTTTATTTCGGCATATGATACTGTCCATGCCATTGTCCTTTATCGGCCTGCTTTTTTACAAAATACATTCTCAGGAGGAACAATGAAAAGGAAAGAAGGAGTCACGCTGATACTGTTGTTGCTGTTTTATGCTGTCTTGTCTTTATATGCAGTCCCGGGGTGGTCTGCTGAAGAAATGCGCAAACAGCCGGCGCTCACCTCCAGTGATTGCGCCAAGTGCCATGCAAAACAGCCCGCGGAAGTCGAGGCCCAGGGGGCCCGCCACAAAACCATTACCTGTCAGGATTGTCACACCGGTCATCGGCCCTCGTCGAAGAACAATATCCCCGTGTGCAGCATGTGTCATCAGGGCAAACCGCACTTTGATCTCAAAGGGTGTCTGACGTGCCATAAGAACCCGCATACACCCCTGTCGATCACCTTCACGTCAACACTGACGGAACCCTGTCTTACCTGCCATACGCCGCAGATAAAGCAGCTGCGCGAGAACAAGAGCAAGCATACGGAGAAATACTGCTCGAGCTGCCATAGCGTTCACCGCAAGAAGCCTGATTGCACGCAGTGCCACAAGCCCCATTCCGCTGACATGGGCGCGCAGGATTGCAAGAAGTGCCATAAGGCGCATATGCCCAAGGTCGTGACGTACGCGGACGAGACGGCATCAAAGCTCTGCGCCGCATGCCACAAGAACGCATTTACGCTCCTAACCGCGTCCAAGGCGAAACACAGCACGTTCGCATGCGCGTTCTGTCATAAGGAAAAGCACAAGATGATACCGAAATGCCAGGATTGCCACGGGTCCAAGCATCCCGCGAGCATCATGGCCAAATTCCCGAGATGCGGGGATTGCCATAAGATCGCGCATGATCTCAACAACTGGAGTTCGACACCGGCCCCAAAGGCCGATGCATCGAAAGCCAGGAAAATGAAAACGCAATAACCGGACCTCTCCGGGGTTAAACAAAGCAAAAGGGCCTTTTTATAAGGCCCTTTTGCTTTTCCATGAGAATGAGAGGCGATGTCACGAACATTCCATCACTTTTGTTTTTCCCGTTCTTCCAGCTGTCTTTGATATTGGTCGTAGCTCATCCCCGACCGCCTGAGACACTCGTCCTGATCGGACCGTTGAAGCTTCTGACATTCCATTTCCTGGCCGAATCGAATCCCGTCATAGAATTGCCTGGGCCCGCAGCCGGTCCCGATCGCGATCACCGGCACCAGGGATATAAAATAAACGATCTTCATTTTGGCACCTTACTATGAACTCACACACCACGAAGCGGTCGGCGTGGAGCTATTGGTTAAGGAACTTTAAGGGCTTTGCGCCGTTCGACCCGACCTGCCTACCGCTTAAATACAAGCTCGTACGTGGCCACTGAAAGGGTCATCGGGAGAAGTACCGTATCCAGGATCGCACTGAAAGGAATATCGATCAAAGGGTATTTCGGCGCTTCCGCCTTGAATTTCTCAAGTCCCTCTCTGTTTTCCGTGACCGCGTTATAGTCCAGCCGGGTGCCGCTATACACTTTCGGACTCCCGTAACTTGCCAAATTCGGCGCGGTCCGGATCGTTGCGCAACCATTGAGTCCAGGAACCATGGCAACACTGATCAGAATAAAAAAAACGAAATAAGATTGACGCACACAGATCTCCATTAGCAACATATTGAGCAGACCTTGCTGAGACGCTGATCAGCATGGGTCCAGACTAATACCGGAACAGCATCCGCGCTCCTAAAAGCTCAAACCATGGACTTACCATATCACACAATTCCCTATATTTCAATACTGGACCCGTGGCCAGAAGTCCCTGAATTTTGACTGCATTGTCCTCTTACGGCCCTTGACATCACCGGGGCGGGCGGTATACTAATATAAAAAGCGGAGTTTATGTGTCCCGTTTAAAGGCTTGACTCCCTTGACAGCAGCATAGAGCAATTTGATAAAGGAGGTATGCCATGGCAACCGCAAAAACCATAAGAGAAAGGGATTATTTGATGGAAGTTTTCACGGAACTGGAAGCTGTAAAAGACAAGATACTTGCGCTGCGTAAAGATCTTGCCGCAGCCTACGGCGGAGAGGAAAAAACGTTCATGGAACATGACAGACATCTGCGCGAGATGGCTGAATATATCGAATGGAAGCTGCAGGTGCTCGAAAAAGGAACGCCCTTTGACTGGAAAACCGCAGGACGGGGCGTTGAAAGCGACGTTTCAGTGAGTTCGACCGAGAAAATTACCGGCCCGGACTTCTCCGGCGGGTACCTCGGCGGATAACAGATCAGTGACGATCGCGGTATTAAAAGCCGGTGGAAGCAATTCCGCCGGCTTTTTTATACATTCCAGCCGTAATAGATAAATGCCATGTTCCCATGAATATCATATTCGATTGGCATTCCCCAGAGCATTTGCAACATTTGGGGTCACACAACATTTATTTATTTATTTGGGGTCACCCATTCTATGACCCCATTCTACTGTACTACTGCGCTCTCTAACGGGCCCTGTCCGGCTTACGGAGGCCGTCGGAATATCTACGCTCGCATTATGACGTCCCTGAGCGCTGCAAGGAGCTTTTCGTTCTCCTTGCGCGTTCGCACGGCGATCCTCACAAAACGGCTGTTCAGATTGGGAAAGGACGAACAGTCGCGGATGAGAATGCCGCGCTGCCCGAGGGTCTGCGTCAGACTGCGGCTGTCCATCGAGGCAAGCTTGATGAAAATAAAATTCACGGAGCTCGGAAAAGGCTCGACGCCGGGAAGGAGCCGGAGCGCCGAGAGCAGCCGGTCGCGCTCTTTCGCGATCAGACTCCGGGTCTTCTTGGTGTACCCCCAGTCGTTCAGAGCGGCGACAGCAGCGCGCTCCGCGAGCGTGCTGACCGACCAGGGCTCGAGGCTGGAAGCAAGAGAGGCGGCGGTCTCTTCGTTGGCTACCGCGTACCCGACGCGGATGCCCGGCATGCCATAGAACTTGGTGAACGCCCTGAGACAGATGAGGTGCTGGGACTGCACGGCGTCCTTGACGAGCGACTCGTTGTCGATAAAATCCATGAACGCCTCGTCGACCACGACCCGGACGCCCTCCTTGAGCGCATAGTTCAGTATCTCCCGCATCTCGCCCCTGGGAATGAGAAGACCGGTCGGATTGTTCGGATTGCAGAGGAAAACCATGTCGACGCCCTTGAGCGCAAAGGCCATCTCGATCGGATCAACGCGGAAGCCGTCCTTTTCCTTGAGCGGATAGGCGATGACCTCGCCGCCTGCCGCGG
>DATDRO010000212.1:0-3765 GCA_035291685.1 Nitrospirota bacterium
AGGAGGTCTCAACCACCGTTGATGCGAGGGTCTCCATGTTCTTCGCCACCTGGTCCGTGGTCATCGTCAGCTGCTCGATGGTGGACGAGGTCTCGGACACGCTCGAGGCGAGGGAATCCATGTTCTTTGCCACGTTCTCGACGGACGCCATCATCTGCGTCACGGAGCTCGACGTTTCCTGGACATTGGCCGAGAGAGCGTCGGCGTTTTTGGCCACGCTCTGGATCGAAGCGGCCATCTCTTCCATGGACGTGAGCGTCTCTTCCGCCGCCTGCGAGGTGGTCGAGGCCCCCTGCCTCACCTGCCGCGAGCTTGCCGCCATCTGCTCGGCCGACGACGCGGTCCTGGACGCTGTCTGGCGGATGCTGCTGATCAGACCCCTGAGGTCGGCGATCATCTTGTTCGTAGCCCGGCCCAGCTCCCCGAGCTCGTCGTTCGTGGTCGCCGCCACCGTCTGCGAAAGATCGCCTGCGGCGACGTGCCTGGAAACATCAGTGAGTTTGGCAATAGGATTTAATATGATCCTTTTTGACGCTATAAAGAGCGCTCCCCCTATGGTAATTGCGATAAGGAAATTGACCATGAGAATGAAGACGACCGTCTTGGCTATCTGCCTGCGGATCTTGTGTCCCGACATGCCCATCGTTACCGTGCCGATAGGCTCGGTATCAAGCTCGACCGGGATAGAGAATTCTACGGCGAATCCGGCTTTTTTGATCGCTTCTATGATGTCCGGCATTTCGCTGTCTTTCGGCAAACGTGCGGTAAGAGCCTTAAGGCCCGGCACGCCAAGGTTCAGACTGGCATAACGGGAGGTGAGGAGGTTGCCGCCGGCATCCTTGATGACGGTATAGACAACCTCCTCATCCTTGTTCAGCTCATTCACGATAGAATCCAACTGGATGCTGTTTTTCGTGATCAGCGGATCTTTGCTCAGCTTGGCTATATAGGACCCGAGGCTCTGTCCCTTGTCCATCAGGGAGTGTTTGAGCATGGACCGTTCGCTCAGGGCGATGAGCGCGCTTCCCGCAACGGTGCAAACAATGAGAATAACGGCTATGATACTCAAAAACTTGAACCGGATACTTCCGCCCATCAATTTTTTCAACATGCTCATACCCTCCCTCTTCGCTGTTCGCCAAGCTCTCCAGAACGGCTATTCTATGACTTTTGTCGCCGCCTTCAGGAACACCGGCGGGATTTGGATCTGTCCTGCCTTCGCTGTCTTCATGTTCACGATCACATCCAGTTTCTTTAATGATTCGATCGGAACGGATGACGGCTTTGCGCCCTTCAGCACCTTGACCGCTTTTTCTCCCGCGAGCGCGCCGACCTGATACGGATTTGCGCAGACCCCCAACAGAACGCCTTTATCGACAAGGTCATCAAGATGGGTAACAGTAATTATCTTGGCCTTGGTCGCGATATCAACAATAATGGAAACCGAGCCTCCTACGATGCTGCTGCCGGAAAGATAGATCGCATCCGCGGCGCCTGTGACGTCAGATACGATCGAGGACAGTGTTTCTTTGCTGGTCAGGGGAACCGGGACGACCTTTATTTGCGTTTCAGTCTGCACGGCCTGGATCTCTTTGAGCTGCGTCTCGGAGTTTTTTTCACCGGGCGTGTAGAGGACTGCAAGCTTTTTGACCGGCGCAAGCTGTTTGAGGCTGCCGACCAGCTTGGCCATCGGGACCCGTGGACTGGCGCCCGTGGTGTTGTTGCCTGAACTCTTCCAGTCTTCGGCGATCTTTGCGTCCACCGGGTCATAGACCATGCTGAAGACCACGGGCACCGTCTTGATTGCCCCGGCGACGGCAACAGCCGCGGAAGTACCGACGACAATTACCATGTCCAGCTTGGCCGCCGCAAATTTCTGCGCAAACTCGGCTGCCTTGGCCTTGTTACCGCCGGCATTTTCCACGGTGAACTTTACCGTGTTCTCTCCAAAGCCGCCTTTCTTGAGCTGTTCCATAATGCCGTTCTTTGAATCGGCGTATCGGCTTTCCTCACTCCAGAGAAGTACCCCGATCTTTTTCTCGGCCCTCGCTTCTACGGAAACGATGCCCATGCTGACTGCAACCGCAAGAACGAAGATGAACAACCGACAGACTGTTCTGTTCATTTGATTCCTCCTTTTTGCTTTGTTCGGAACTATGATCTTAGAGTGCTCCTGCACGTCGTGCCGCTGCAATGAGCCGGCGCGAAGCGCCGGCCCATTATAGTCCTTATCAGATACCCGCGTGAAACCATCAAGCTTTGCAGCAACCAGGAAGCCATGCTGATTTATTTCATCTTCGCCACCCAATCGGCCATCTCACGCACGGTATTGTAATCGGCGTCTTTTGGAACGATAAATTTGTCCACCATGATACCGTCAAGAATGGCCTTGCCTTCCGGATCAGCGTGCATGTTCAGAAATATATTCTTGATCTTCTCTCGTAGCGCGGGATCGATGTCCTTTCTCACAATCACGGGCGGAATGCCGTAGGGGGGGGATTTGCGTATGATCCTGGTCTCGGAGGTGTACACAGGATTTTTCTTGGCAGCGTAATCGTAGATCAGGCTGTCGATGCTCGCTCCGTCCACGATCTTCTTGGCAACGGACTCCACGGACTTGTCGTGGCTGCGCGTATAGATCACCTCACTGAAAAATTGTTCGGGTGTTTTTTTGAATTCCTTGGCAACCATGTACGTGGGGACGAGCTTGCCGGTATTCGATTTGGGATCGGTGAACGCAAACTTTTTGCCTTTCAGTCCCGCCATGTCCTTGATCGGACTGTCCTTGTGCACGATGATATAGGCATGATAAAAAGGCTGACCATACGACTGAGGCGCTACCAGAAGCTCCGCGCCGAACTTTGTCCGGTCTTTGACATACGGACCTGAACAGACGAACGCGATGGACAGATCCTTATGTTCAAGCATATTGTCCATTTCATCGTAGTTTTCCTTCTGGACCATCTCCACGGGCTTGCCGAGCTTGCTTCCAACATAGTCGACCATCTGCTTGTAGAATTTCACCGTCTCCTTGGGGGAGATCATCGCGGCCACGCCGATCTTGACCGGCTCCTCAGCAAAGGCAATCGTGGTGCCGGCCATCAGCAACCCAACCATAGCAACAACGAGCTTTTTAAACATTGTCCAGCCTCCTTTTCTCTATTGGTTAATTTCAATGGAATTTCAAAAACCGGCCACAATATCCACTGTTACCGCACCTCACACTTTGTTCAGCAGTTCTGTTCTCACCTCCCTTTATGCTCTCCTCTATTTTACATCTCGTCGCATTGTCCAGGAACGGCCTGGCGATGTTGCAAACCCTTCCGAGAACTTCGCTGCCTGCTTCACCGCAGCCAGGGCCTCCCTTAAGATTAACTACCTGACAGCACCTTGAATGCTTTGCAAGCCATGCAATTACGCAATTTCAAGCGGACATCGCCCTGCTGAACGCCTTTACACCATGTTCCCGAAATAAGCCAGCAGCGGTTGTCGTTCGATGTATAGGCGGGGCATTTTTGCCGCACAGCGTCAGCGCATTTCATGATATCCCAGCATCGTCTATTTTCATCATTATGTATTCTAAAAGAGCTCACGGAATACTGGAGCTGTTCCGCGATGTCCACCAGCTCTTCCGAGGACTTTGCCATCTGCTCCACGGCAGCCAGGTTCTCCCGCGAAATAGAGCTGATGTTCTCCGTGGACTTGACCACGAGATCGCCCCCGCGCTTCTGCTCCGAGGTCGCAATGGTCACCTGCTGGGTCATG
>DATDRO010000213.1:0-3525 GCA_035291685.1 Nitrospirota bacterium
GACCCAGACCACGCGGGAGCTGTTCGATACGCTTCTCCTCTGGAAGGGCCGTGTATATCTGAACGAGGCGGGCGAGGCACGGGTGGATATCCCGCTCAATGATTCGCTCACGAGCTTCCGGATCGAGGCAGTGGCGAACGGAGGCATCGGACTTTTCGGAAGCGGAGAAACAAGCATACGGACGACCCAGGACGTGATGCTCCTTTCCGGCCTTCCGCTCGTGATACGAGAAGGAGATAAATTCCGAGCAGGGTTTACGGTCCGGAACGCGTCGGACCGAAAGATGGCGGTAGAGGTCTCCGCGTCCGTGACAGGAGCGACAAGCCCTCTTGAGCTGAAGACCGAGACCCTCGGCCCCGGGGAAGCGCGGGAGATGTTCTGGGACGCTGTGGTCCCGCTCAATATCGATTCTCTCACCTGGGAGGTCTCGGCCCGGGAGAAAGGCGGCACTACGGCCGACCGTCTCAAGATCAAACAGAAGGTCGTGGAAGCGGTCCAGGCCAGGGTGTTCCAGGCAACCATCACCCAGGTGGACAAGACCCATTCCCTCGCCATCGAGAAGCCGAAGGACGCGATCGCCGGCAAGGGCGGGGTGAACGTGTCGTTCCGGAAGAAGCTCTCGAACGGCCTGGGAGGCGTGATCTGGTTCATGAAGAACTACCCGTACACCTGCATGGAGCAGAAAACGTCGCGGGCCATTGCGCTCAGGGACGAGTCGCTCTGGAAGAGCGTCATCGCCGAGCTCCCGTCGCATTTGGATGGCGATGGGCTCGTGAAGTACTTCCCGACTTGTATATGGGGAAGCGACAGCCTTACCGCCTATATGCTCCAGATATCCCACGAGGCGGGTTATGCCATTCCGGAGAACATCAAGGACCGGATGGAAACAGGGCTACGCGGATTTATTGAGGGAAAGGTGATCCGGTGGTCAGCTCTTCCCACGGCCGATGTTTCGATCCGGAAAATGGCCGCCTTCGAAGCGCTCTCGCGCTCGGGCAGGGCCGAGCCGAAGCTCCTGGGCTCCATCACCCTCGAGCCGAACCTCTGGCCCACGTCAGCGGTCATCGACTGGATGAATGCGCTCATGCGCGGCTCGAAAATTCCGGACCGCGAGAAGCGACTGAAAGAGGCAGAACAGATCATCCGCTCTCGCATCAATTTTCAGGGGACCACCATGGGCTTCTCCACAGAGAAGAGCGACTACCTCTGGTGGCTCATGATCTCCGGTGATGTCAACTCTGTCCGGTCTATTCTCACGTTCCTCGATCTCGACGTTTGGAAGGAAGACATGCCGCGGCTCGTGCGGGGCGCCATAGGCCGGCAGCACCGTGGCGCGTGGCAAACGACGATCGCCAACGCCTGGGGGGTGATGGCGATGGAAAAGTTCTCAAAAAAGTTCGAGTCCATCCCCGTGACCGGCACCTCGAGCGTGAAGGTCGAGGATAAGACCAAGAGCATCAACTGGCAGTCTGCAGCCGAGGGATCGAGCGTGATGTTCGGCTGGCCCGCCCGGCAGGCCGATCTTGCGATCGCCCATCAGGGCACGGGCAGACCCTGGGCAACGATCCAGAGCATTGCCGCCATCCCTTTAAAGGAGCCCTTCTCGAGCGGATACACCATCAGGAAGATCGTGACGCCCATCGAGCAAAAGAAAAAAGGCATCTGGTCCCGTGGGGACGTAGCGCGCATAAAGCTCGAACTCGAGTCCCAGTCCGACATGACCTGGGTGGTGGTGAATGACCCGATCCCGGCAGGTTCCATGATCCTCGGGAGCGGCCTGGGCGGCGACTCAAGCCTCATGACCAGGGGAGAGAAGAAAACCGGCTGGGCCTGGCCGGTATTCACAGAACGCACGTTTACGGCCTATCGTGCATACTACGAGTATGTGGCAAAGGGCACGTGGTCGCTCGAGTACACCGTGCGTCTGAACACGAGCGGGTCATTTGAACTTCCCGAGACCCGGGTCGAGGCGCTCTACGCGCCCGAGATGTTCGGCGAGATGCCGAATGTGAAAATGGAGATAACGCAGTAGGCCCGCGACGGCGTCATGAGATACCTTCTGACCATATCATTTTTGATCGCGATGACGAGCACCGGTATTGCCGCGCCGTCCTATCAGGACGTCAAGGCCGCTTATCTCCGTTCCGACGCGCTCCTGTTCGACCGGAACGGAGAGGTGATCCACGAGCTGCGCGTTGACCCGAACGCCAGGAAGCTGGGATGGACCGGGCTCATCGATGTCTCGCCGGCGCTGGTGAAGGCGGTGGTCCGTTCCGAGGACAATCGGTTCCAGCATCATCACGGTGTGGATTGGAAATCGTTGACCTCAGCGACTATTGGGAATGTCTTCTCGAAAAACAGAAGAGGCGCGAGCACGCTCACGATGCAGCTCGCGGCGCTCATGGACGATGATCTCCGACCGAAAAAGGGCCACAGGACCATCGGTCAGAAGTGGGACCAGATCAAGGCCGCCCGTGAACTGGAAATGACCTGGACCAAGGACCAGATCCTTGAAGCATACCTGAATATCGTGAGCTTCAGGGGTGAATTGCAGGGGATAGCCGCTTCCTCGCGCGGCATCTTTGACAAGGCGCCCGGCGGACTGGACGAAGCGGAGTCGGCAATACTCGCTGCTTTAATCCGTTCTCCGAATGCGTCACCTGAAAAAGCGGGAGAACGGGCGGTACTGCTCGCTGCCTCGCTCAGGAGCGCTGTTAAACCTGAAGAGATCAGGAAGCTTGCTCATGATTGCCTTTTGCGTCCGTATTCCGTCCGAAAATACGTCGACCTTGCACCTCATGTTGCGCAAAGACTTCTCCGCGAGGGAATGACAAGCGCGGTCTCCACGCTTGATGCGAGGATCCAGCGGTTCTCGATCGAGGCGCTCCAGCAGGCGATCGGGGCGCTATCGGATCAGAACGTGCGGGACGGCGCGGTCCTGGTCGTTGACAACAGGAACGGGGATGTGCTGGCGTACATCGGAAACGCGGGGAAGCTTTCTTCCGCTCAGTATGTGGACGGCATCCAGGCACGGCGCCAGGCAGGTTCGGCGCTTAAGCCCTTCCTTTACGGCTTGGCGATCGAGAGGAAAATCATTACCGCGGCATCGCTCATTGAGGATTCACCCCTCGACGTCCCGACCGAACGGGGAGTGTACCGGCCGGAGAATTATGACAGGAAGTTCCGGGGAACGGTGACGGCACGTACCGCCCTTGCCTCGTCACTCAATATCCCGGCGGTCAGGACCGTGACTCTCGTGGGCACGGACGCTTTTATAGACAAACTCAAGAGCTTCGGATTCACCGGTCTCGGGGAACCGGAACACTACGGGCCATCACTCGCCCTCGGAACTGCGGACATCAGTCTCTGGGAACTCGTGAACGCATACCGAGCCCTTGCGAACGGCGGGTTCTGGAGCGCGCTCCGTCTTTCTCCCGACCAACTGCTACCGACCCCGCGGCGGGTGATGTCACGTGAGGCCTCTTTCATCATTTCGAATATTTTGTCTGACCGCGATGCGCGGAG
>DATDRO010000214.1:0-3551 GCA_035291685.1 Nitrospirota bacterium
GTGAAAGAACATCGTGTATATCCCCTGGCCGTGGTCAAGCACCACGGAATTCCCCGAGTAGAACTGATCATCGACCAGAACGGCGATGCCGTTGTTCGGCGCGCGCACCTCATCGCCTTCTTCTGCACTTACATCGACTCCGCTGTGGGGGTTCTTGGGTATTTTATTGATGATCCGTTTGACCCCGAACTGCGTGACGATCTCCCCCTCACGGGGATTGATGAAATTGCCCGCCCACACCAGTTCGGACTCGTTCGGCCAGATCGCGGACATCTTGTGCTGCTCCCGCTCAACCCGCGCCTCATTCTCGGGAGTAAGCTCCACCATGTCCTTCGGAAGCGTCAGGCGCTGGAGGCCGTATTTCTTTTTGACAACCTGCACGGTCCGGCGCAGACTGCCTCCCCCGGCGGATATCGCCATCTCATACTTCCCCGGAGGCGTAGAGAGGTCAACGCCGACGATCGCTTTAAGAGAATCCCTGGATGGATTGAAATAGAGCTTCTTACCGTTAAACATGCCTTCGACCGCGCCGGTGACGTTCTTGATGGTAACGACCATGATGTCGCCGGGGCCGGGCTGCTGGGGTTCAAACAGCACTTCGGGAGAAGCGGCTTTATCTTCCCCATAAGATGGATACGGCATGCAAACCATCAATGCCGCAATGACCAACATTTTAAATGTATTCATTTTATCTTCGTCCCTCGTCTGTTTCTGCGCACGGCCATTACTCCTGACTCCTTACTCCTGACTCCTTCCACCTGCCTTCTGTTTTCTGTCTTCTCTCTTAAGATACTCGCTCACGCCTTTCATGGAACAGAACTCGCCGCACATGGTGCAGACATCGGAATGCTGCGGAAGGCTGGACTCGCGCAGTCTGCGCGCCTTCTCCGGATTGATGGAGAACTCGATCTGTCCCTTCCAGTCGAGCGCCTTGCGCCGCCTCGACATCTCCCGGTCCCATTCCATCGCGCCCTTCACGCCTTTCGCGATGTCCGCGGCATGCGCCGCGATCCGTGAGGCGATCACGCCCTCGCGCACGTCCTCGAGGTCCGGCAGACGGAGATGCTCCGACGGGGTGACGTAACAGAGAAAGTCCGCTCCTGCCGCGCCGGCGATCGCGCCGCCGATGGCCGAGGTGATGTGATCATACCCGGGGGCGACGTCCGTCACGAGCGGGCCGAGCACATAAAAGGGCGCTCCCTTGCAGAGCTCTTTCTGGATCCTGATGTTGGTCTCGACCTGGTTGATCGGCACATGGCCCGGTCCCTCGATCATCACCTGCACCCCGGCGTCAAGGGCGATGTCACGCAGTTCACCGAGCGTTATGAGCTCTTCGATCTGCGCGCGGTCCGTGGCATCGGCGAGGCAGCCCGGCCGCATACCGTCCCCGAGCGAAAGCGTCACATCATATTTTTTCGCGATCTCAATGAGCCGGTCGTACTGGGTGTAAAGCGGGTTTTCCGCCTCGTTCACGATGCACCACTCGAGGTGGAACGCGCCGCCGCGGCTCACCACGTCCATGATCCTGCCCTGCCGCTTCAACCGCTCTATGCTCGACAGCGTGACCCCGCAATGCACGGTCACGAAATCAACGCCCTCTTCGGCCTGCTCCTCTATCACGCGGAACAGCGTCTCCGGGTCCATCTGCACGATCGATCTGCCCTGGGCCACGGTCTCGACCGCGGCCTGGTAGATCGGCACAGTGCCTATGGCGACGGTGGACTGTTTCAGTATCTCCCTGCGTATCTCTATGACAGGGCCGCCGGTCGAGAGGTCCATGACCGCGTCCGCCCCGGCCGCCACGGCGACCTTGAGCTTCTCGATCTCATCATCGATCGACATCCGGTCCCTTGAAGTGCCGATGTTGGCGTTTATCTTTGTCCGCAGCCCCTTCCCGATCCCCAGAGGCGTGATCGACGAATGCTTCGCGTTCCGGGTAATGACGATGGTGCCGTTCGCCACACCATCCACGATATGGTCAAGGCCCACACCCTCTGCCCTGGCCACCGCCTCCATCTCAGGCGTACTGTTGCCTTTTCGTGCTTCAAGTATCTGTGTCATGACTTTGTCCTCGCTTTATTTCCCGCGCCAATCACCGATTCTCCGGTTCATCAGTTCTGCCGCTGTTTGTATGTCATCGGCAGCCAGGATCGCCGAGATCATGGCAACGCCGTCCGCTCCGGCCCGCATGACCTGGGCAATATTTTCGCTTTTTATACCGCCAAGTCCGAACACGGGTATCCGGACATTTTTCTTTACCAATCGCAGAGCTTCAACCCCGATCGGCGCGCCGAACTTCGCCTTGGACGGAGTCGAGAATATCGGGCCGAAGGTGATGAGATCCGCTCCGCCCTTTTCGGCCTCTCTCGCCTCTTCAATACTATGCGTGGACACGCCGATCAGCATGTTCCTGCCCGCGATCCTTCGCGCCGCGGCTGGCGGCATGCTCCGCCCACCCAGATGCACGCCGTCCGCAGCCACAGCAACGGCAACGTCCACACGGTCGTTGATGAACAGCCGGGCATTGAACTCCTTTGTGATCTTTCTCAGATCCTGCGCCAGAGCCAGAAGCTCCCGCATCGGCAGGTCCTTCTCACGGAGCTGCACAGCGCGAACGCCGCCCTTGAGGGCAAACCGCACCGCCTCGGGGAGCGACACCTTCGTGACCTTCCGGTCGGTGATGAGGTAGAGATTAAAGTCGACGCTCAATGAAAACTCCCGCAGAGAGCAGAGTGCATAGGGCATAGCGTCTGAATCTTTTTTACCCTCTGCTCCATGCTCCATGCCCTATGCGGTATTTACGTCCCGATCATCCCCTCGATCGGGCTGCTGGCCGTGGCGTAAAGCTTCCTCGGTATCCTTCCCGCCTTGTACGCCAGACGTCCGGCGAGCACGCCGTACTTCATGGCCTCGGCCATTTTAATCGGGTCCTTTGCCCCCGCGATCGCCGTGTTCAGGAGCACGGCGTCGCAGCCGAGTTCCATGGCAAAGGCGACATCCGATGCCGTGCCCACGCCCGCGTCGACAATGACCGGCGTCTTCACGGTCTCCATGATGATGCGGATGTTGTAAGGGTTCCTGATGCCGAGACCGGAACCGATGGGCGCCGCGAGCGGCATGACCGCGGGACAACCCAGGGCCACAAGCTTCTTCGCCATGATCGGGTCATCGCTCATATAGGGCAGAACGATCAGCCCTTCTTTTATAAGGATAGCGGCCGCCTCGAGCGTCGCCTCGTTGTCCGGGAACAGGGTCTTCTCGTCCCCGATCACTTCGAGCTTCACCATCTTCGATATTCCGGCCTCGGCCGCAAGCATGGCCGTGCGGACCGCGTCCTTCGCCGTGTAGCAGCCGGCGGTGTTCGGAAGGATTTTGTACTTTTTCGGGTCGATGTGATCGAGGAGGTTCTCCTTGCCCCGGTCGATGATGTTCACGCGCCGGACCGATACCGTCACCACATCCGCGCCCGATGCCTCGACCGCGCGCCGCGTTTCTTCGAAGTCCCTGTACTTCCCGGTACCCACCCAGAGGCGGGACTTGAACTCTATTCC
>DATDRO010000215.1:0-6832 GCA_035291685.1 Nitrospirota bacterium
TACCGTGGCCGTGGACGTGGGACGGGATGCGGCAGAGCAGATAGCCCGCGCGGGCGTCGAGGTTGCATTCATCGCCCTGCACGGCACATTCGGGGAAGACGGAGCGATCCAGGGTCTGCTCGAGATCATGGGGATCCCCTACACCGGTTCCGGCATTCTGGCGAGTGCCATGGGCATGGACAAGATCGTTTCAAAGCAGATGTTCAAGGCCCGGGAGCTCCTGGTCGGGCCGTACGCGGTCATCGCGTCCGAGGACCGCAAGGGCGTGGACGCCGCTCTGCGGGACATCGGCCTTCCGGCGGTGGTAAAACCCTGCTCCGAGGGGTCGAGCGTCGGCGTGAGCATCGTTTCAAATAAAAAAGAGATGGGGCCTGCCGTAAAGCTTGCATTTCAATACGGTCGTGCTATATTAGTTGAAAAGCACATCAAGGGCAGGGAGGTCCAGGTCGGGGTGCTCGGCGACAGGGCGCTTGGCGCCATCGAGATCGTGCCGAAAGAAGCTTTCTATAATTACAAGGCAAAGTACGAAAAGGGCATGTCCGATCACTTTTTCCCGGCAAGGATCCCTGATGAGACATACCGGCGGACGCTCGCTGCAGGGCTGGCCGCTCACCGGTGTCTCGGGTGTGCGGGCTACAGCAGGGTCGACTTTATCGTTGATGAACAGGGGTTGCCCTATATCCTTGAAGTGAACACCCTGCCGGGGATGACCGCCACGAGTCTTTTGCCCGAGATAGCGAGGGGAGTGGGGATATCATTTCCTGATCTGGTGGAGAAGATACTGAGGTTGGCGCTTGACAGGACATAAAGAGAGACCAAGGGCGTGAGCCCTTTACCCTGATTTCTTAACCTCTGATCAATGGGAGATGCATGAGGGATTATAAGAACGTCAAGGTCCCAAAGCAATACCGCACCCAGTCGAACCGCACGACGGTCAAACGGGTTTCGGTCAGCAGGGGTTCGACGGCGCGGTCCTCAGGAAATCGGCAGGCGATCCTCCGGTTCTTGATCGCACTTCTTGTTGCGGTCGGCGGCTATTTCGGATGGATGGGATACCAGTGGCTTGCTCACGCCGAGGTTTTTCAGATCTCCGGGGTGGACGTGAAGGGAGTGAAGAGGCTCACGGAAGATGAGATCAGGGACATCGGCGGCATTTTCGCCGGACAGAATATCTTTCTCGTGGACATCGATGCCGCCGCGCGTCAGGCGCGTTCGCACCCATGGGTGAAAGACGTAAGGATACACCGGCGTCTGCCGAACAGGATCAGCATGATAATAACCGAGCGCAGTCCGAACGCGGTGCTGGATGCGGGAGGCGAGCGGTACCTTATCGATGATGAGGGAGTGGCTATCCAGAGAAAGGCGAAACGGGGCGATCCGCCGGAGCTGCCGCTTGTCGTCATCCGGGACTGTACGGTCCTGCTCGGAGACCGGGTGGGCGCCAAGGGCATTCCCGGGGCGCTGGCGCTCCTGGCCGAGCTTGGAGCGCGCAGAGAGTGGCGGCTTGCCGATGTGGCGATAAAAGCCGACTCGACCCAGTCTCTGACGCTTGTGTACGCGGGACACGAATTTAAAATGGGCAGCGGCAACTACGGTGAAAAACTGCGGCGGCTCGGCGAGGTCATGGAGGACGTGAAACAGCGTGGCCAGGACTTTGCTTATGTTGACCTCCGTCCCGAACGGCAGGCGGCGGTGATGATGAGAAAGACCGGGTCAAGGGTCAGGTAGCAAGGGTCATGAAAAGATTCCCTGACCCCGGGCCTTTCATGAGGTGGTATACGTGGTAAAAAAACCGGATGCGATAATCGTCGGTCTTGACCTGGGGACGACGAAGGTCTGCGCCATCGTCGGCGAGCTTAAAGAGACGGGGCAGGTGGACATCATCGGGATCGGTATCAGCCCCTCTCACGGCCTGAAGAAGGGCGTGGTAGTGAATATCGACAGCACGGTTGAGTCCGTCAAAAAGGCGGTTGACGAGGCCGAGCTTATGGCCGGCGTCGAGATCCAGTCCGTATACGTCGGTATTTCCGGCAGCCATATCAAGGGGATAAATTCCCGCGGCGTGGTCGCGATCAAGAACAAGGAAGTCGGGCCTTCAGACGTCGCTCGGGTGATCGATGCCGCCCGGGCAGTGAACATCCCCATGGACCAGCAGATCCTCCATGTGCTGCCGCAGGAGTTCATTATCGACGATCAGGACGGGATCAAGGACCCCCTCGGCATGTTCGGGGTACGGCTCGAAGCCAAGGTGCACATCATTACCGGCGCGAGGACCTCGATCCAGAACATCGAGAAGAGCTGTCATCGAGCCGGCCTCCATGTGAACGACCTGGTGCTCCAGCCGCTCGCTTCGAGCCGCGCGGTGCTTACGACCGAAGAACAGGACCTCGGTGCGGTCGTCGTCGACATCGGCGGCGGTACGACGGACGTGGCGCTCTTTCTTGAAGGCAGTCTGTGGCATACCGAAGTTCTCCCGATCGGGGGGAACCACCTCACGAACGACATCGCGATCGGGCTGCGCACGCCTTCCTCCGAGGCGGAGAAGATAAAAATACGATATGGGTGCGCGTTGTCGAGTCTCGTGAAACATGAGGAGACGCTCGACGTGCCGAGCGTGGGAGGCAGGCCGCCCCGCCTTCTTTCTCGTCAGATCCTTTCCGAGATCATCGAGCCACGCGTAGAGGAGCTCTTCGGCATGGTGCAGCAGCGGCTCAAGAAGACGGGGTTTGAAGACATGTTCGCGTCGGGGATCGTGCTCACCGGAGGGACCGCCCTCATGGAAGGCCTGCCGGAGGCCGCGGAACGTTTTCTCGGCCTGCCGATCCGGCGCGGGACGCCCCGGAACATCGGCGGTCTCATGGATGTCGTGAACAGCCCCATCTATGCCACGGGCGTGGGGCTTGTGCTCTTCGGCGCCGAGAACCAGGAACCCGCGCCGCGCCTCGGGCGCGGCCGCGCAGGGACGATGAACAAGTTCTGGAAGTGGCTGGGAGAATACATTTAAAAGTGCAGAGTGTGGAGTGCGGAGTGCGAACAATAGCACGGCTTAAACGAGTTTTTATTCCGCACTCGAATTGGGGAGATGGCTATGGACAATTTTGACTCCAAATTTCAGGATATCATGGAATTCCTCTCAAACGAGGAAAGGAGGGACACCGGAATGTTCCAGTTCGATGAAGAGAAACTGCCCGCCAGGATCAAGATCATCGGCGTAGGAGGAGGAGGGAGCAACGCCGTGAGCACCATGGTCGCTTCCGACATCAAGGGGGTTGAGTTTATCATCGTCAATACGGACATGCAGGCACTGGATCTCGCGCGTGCGCCGATCAAGCTCCAGATCGGCTCCAAGCTCACGTGCGGCAGGGGCGCCGGCGGGAACCCCGAGGTCGGCAGGTCCGCGGCGCTCGAGGACGCCGATAAGATCAAAGATCTGCTTGCCGGAGCAGACATGGTCTTTGTCACCGCGGGGATGGGCGGCGGCACGGGAACCGGAGCGGTCCCGGTGATCGCCAACCTCGCGCGCGAGGTCGGCGCGGTCGCCGTGGCGGTTGTTACGAAGCCGTTCAGCTTCGAGGGCATCTCGAGAATGCACAAGGCCGATGAAGGCCTCGCTGATCTCAAAAAGAACGTTGACGCGCTCATCGTGATCCCGAACGAACGCCTCCTGAACCTGGCGGAGAAGAAGACCACGCTCCTGGAGTCCTTCAAACTGGCCGACGACGTCCTCGGTCAGGCGGTAAAGGGGATATCGGATGTGGTGATGGTGCCTGGGTACGTGAATGTGGACTTTGCCGACGTCAAGACCGTCATGGCGAACCGGGGCAGGGCGGTCATGGGCACCGGTGTCGCGAGCGGTGAGGGAAGGGCGATCGAAGCGGCCCAAAGGGCGATCTCGAGTCCCCTGCTTGAAGACGGTTCCATCAAGGGCGCGCGGGCGGTGCTCATCAACATCACCGGCGGGAACGACATGGGCATCTATGAGCTGAACGAGGCGTCCGCCATCGTCAAGGAAGAAGCGGATTCGGGGGCGAACATCATCTTCGGGGCGGTGATCAATCCGGTGATGAGCGAGGAGATCATGGTAACGGTGATCGCGACGGGCTTCGACGAAGAGGGCATCCGGGAGCGGGTGAAGCGTCCGGTGAGCCTCAAGGAGTACATGAAGGTCGTCGACAAGCCGAAGCGCAAGCAGGAGGCCTTCGATTTCCGGAACGAGTCGCTCGGTATTGAAGGCGAGGACCTTGACAAGCCCACGTTCCTCCGAAGGCAGGCGGACTGAAAAACGTTCTGACGGTACAGGGCTGGTTCCTTTCTGAGAAGGGGGGATTACTCTTTTTTGCCCTCACGAAGAGAAAGCCTGACGAGCGCTATCTGTATTCGCTTTTCATGCTGGCCATTCATCCCGATCAGTGTCGCTGAAAACCCGAGGGGTGACGCTTCTTCCTCGGTTTTGACCAAATTGTAAAAATCACATCTCAGGCAGTTCGTCAATTTTTCTGCAAAGGTACCCTGGACCTTACCGCCGCACAAAGACCCTGCCACGACCCAGCAGGCCCGCCCGGCCTTTTTCCCGTCGTGCACGGTGTCAAGCTCCTGATGTGTCGCGGCTGGACATACCCCGAGTTCATGCGCCTTCTTGCCACCGGGCTCTCTGCCACAACCTTTGTATTCCCAACAGTTCTTTTTTGGCATACAGTCCAAACCAGACAAGCTTGATGAATGCAAAATGCAGAGTGCAAAATGCAAAAGTAAAAATGAAGCAATATTAAATATGGCCATAGGCCATACCGCCATTTTGCAATTTACATTTTGAAATTTGACTTTTCTTTCTTATTGCCGGTTGCTGTCTCCCTTGGACAAGATCGTCAGAAACTTATTGAGACTGACCCTCATGCGGTCGAAGGAGCGGATCAACAGGCCGATCTCATCGGTACGGTCGGTTTCCAGCTTTTCTTCCACCTTGCCCATGCTGATCTCATCCGCACGGAGCGACAGCTTGATCAACGGGTCGATGATGACGGCATTGAGGTACCGGAACGTGAACCAGTAGGATAAGAGGAACAGGACGATGGCTGCAAGGATAAGATACGTGAGCGCCATCTTCTCGGTATTCATCAGTTCGGTCACATCGGTCAGCGTCATGATTATCCCGACTTGTTTGTTTGCAACATCGTGCAGCGGGAAAGCGCCTTTTGCCAGGATTTGGCCGCCTCTCGCAATGGTTCCAAGGAACGTCGGGGTCTGGATTGAGCGCACATCCTGTTCGTTGAAGATCTTCCTGGCAAAGAACTCGCGATCGCCGAATGTTTCGCTCACGAGCGCGTAATTTTTCAGATCATCCCAGTCGTCCCTCTGGTTGGCGGTTTTGCGGGTGCCGCGGTAGTCAGTTTCCTTAAAAAGGGTCTTTTGAATGACCACGAAGACGTCGCTTCCCGTTTCCTTTTTCACGATCTGGTCGAAGTGGTCGATCTCCTCGCCGAATTCGACAAAACCTATCTGGCTCCCCCGGTAAATGCAGGGAGAAACGACCCGCAAGGCAAAGGCGGTCTTCCCCAGCTCGATCCCGCTCGAAACCCTCCCCGTACTTTTCGCCTGGGCGAAGGTGACGCGGTTAATGGCATCACCGGACAGCTCCGGCTTATGCACCCGCAGGAAGCATTTGCCGTCATTGTTTATATAATAAAAATGAGTCATCCCGTAAAGGTCCCGGTTGCGGCGGTACAGCCCTTCCACGGAGCCAAGGAGGCTCTTGCGGTCCTTTTTAGAGTACACCTGAGTGAAGGACGCATCCTGCAGAAACACATCGAGGGCCGCGGAAAGCATTTTCGTATCATTCCGCATGATGCTGCCGTACATGCCCTGAATATTCGCGACCGTTCGGGTCGAGCTCAACTGCAGGTTCCTTTGAAATGTTTTCATCACGATGACTGCAAAAACGACGGTCAGGAGAATTTCTATGGCGAGGATCCCGCCGAGGATTTTCCATTTAATGCTCGTTTTGACCGGCCCTGTGCTCATGCCCTGCCTCCCTTTATGAGATTATTCTATTTGCTTCCTTGACAAACTCAGCCTTGTTCTTCGGATCATCGATTTCCTCTTTGAGGAGGTCGATGAGTTCACCCAGGCCCTCTTTGGTCGGAGAAGAAGATGCGGACCATTTATCTATTGCTTTCGGAAAAACAACGTTGCCGACCGGGCCGATCTGCCTTATAAGTGCTGCTTTCAGATTGTCCCGTATTGCCGCGAGATCCTGAAAGCCTTCGGGGACAGCGCCTTCCCCCATGTCTTTACATGCAACGGACTTATTGAAAGCCTTTAAGCGCTCTACGATCTCGGATGTGGGCAAAGATATCCCGCCGCCCGTGCCTGGCTTCACACCATCGAGAAAAAAACAATCAGAAAATTCGATTATACTAAGGCAATTCAGGCATTCCTGATCTTTACGATCTGTAAAGTGCATAGAATGAATCTCGCCATTTACGAAGTATATCTTTAACAGTTGCTTGCTGAGTTTCGCCATGACAGACAACATGCCGGTCTTTTTCTTTTGGCTGATGTCAGAAACAACACTGTCCAGGGTCGCCATGCTGATAACTCTCCGCGTTAGAAAGAGTGAAAATACAATTATAGATCATTGAATTCTCGGTCTCGTAACTCGCTAAAGTATAGGTGTGATTCACTGCGTTGTCAAGGCGGGGGTGCGCCGTGTGGGGTGTGCCGATGAAAAATCTTATCCTTTGGTCTTTGCCGCTCTCTGCATATGGCTCAGGACCCCTCTCAGGATGCTCACGTCCCTGCTGTCCAGTCGTGCTCTTCCAAAAAGCTGCCGCAA
>DATDRO010000216.1:0-7326 GCA_035291685.1 Nitrospirota bacterium
GGCGCTTCAGGGCGGGAGGTTGATCTCGAGCGACCTGTGCGTTTCGCACAGGGATGGCCGGACCATTCCCGTGGAAGTAAGCATCAGTGTCGTCAGCGTGGGCGGCAGAAGGCTCGTCCAGAGCATCTTCAGGGACATTACCGAACGCAAGCGCGCCGGGGACGCCCTGGAGCGCGAGAAGAGCCGGGCGCAGCGCTACCTTGACGTCGCCGGCGTCATGCTCATGGTGATCGGCGCAGATCAAAGGGTCAGCCTCATCAATAAGAGAGGGAGCGAGATCCTGGGATACGATGAGGAAGAGATCATCGGGAAGAACTGGTTCGATACCTACATGCCGGCAAGGACACGCTCCGAGGCGCGTTCGGTCTTCGACAAGCTTATGAGGGGCGAGACGGAGTCGGCCGCGTATTTTGAAAGTCCGGTGATGACGAGGACCGGAGAAGAGAGGATGATCGCCTGGCACAATACCCTTCTGCGGGATGAAGAGGGAGCCATTGTCGCGACCCTGAGCTCGGGTGAAGACATTACGGCGCGCAAACTGGCGGAGGAGCAGGCACAGTCCCGTCTCCAGCGCCTGAGCGCGCTGCACGCGATCGACCTGATCATTACCTCGAGCCTGGACCTGCGCGTTACGATGAGGGAATTTCTCGATCTCGTTATCTCGGAAATGAACGTGGACGCCGCCGACATACTGCTCCTGAACCCCCGAACCCAGACGCTTGAATACGGTGCCCAGCGCGGATTTCACGGCGAGGCGATCCAGCATTCCCGTCTTCGGCTCGGTGAAGGCATCGCCGGTATCGCGGCACTCGAACATCGGAGCATCGGCATTCCGGACCTCCTCGATACTTCAACCGGTTTTCTCCGCGCGCCGCTCCTGGAAGGAGAGGGCTTCCTTGCCTACTATGTTGTCCCTCTCATGGCAAAAGGTCAGGTAAAAGGAGTGCTCGAGATCATGCATCGTTCACCGCTTGCCCTCAATGAAGAATGGCGGGACTTTCTTGAGGCCCTTGCGGCGCAGGCGGCAATAGCCATCGACAATGCGGAGCTGTTCAATAATCTTCAGCATTCCAATGCCGAGCTTGTCCTGGCATACGACACGACCATTGAAGGATGGGCGCGCGCCCTCGAGTTGCGCGACAAGGAGACCGAGGGCCACACCCAGCGGGCCGCCGAGATGACCCTGCGCATTGCCCGCGCCATGGCTATGAACGAGGAAGAGCTGGTGCACGTGCGACGCGGGGCGCTCCTGCACGACATCGGCAAGATGAGCATCCCCGACAGCATCCTCCTCAAGACGGGCCCGCTCACGCAGGAGGAGTGGGAGATCATGCGCCGGCATCCCCAGTATGCCTTCGAGCTCCTCTCGCCGATCGCCTATCTGCGGCCCGCCCTTGATATCCCCTATTGCCACCACGAACGGTGGGACGGCACCGGATATCCGCGCGGGCTGAAGGGCGAACAGATCCCGCTGGCGGCGCGCATATTCTCTCTTGCCGACGCGTGGGACGCGCTCAACTCGGAACGACGGTACCACACTGCCTGGTCTGAGGACAAGGTGCGGGAGCACATCCGCTCGTTCGCGGGCACCCAGTTCGACCCGAAGGTCGTGGAAGTTTTTCTGAGCATGGACCGGCAGGCTGAGAAAAAAGATGCTCTTGCGGAGTAAAGGAAAAAACGCCTATGCCCGGTGTAAATGCCTTCGAACAACACGTGAACCAGTATGAGCAGTGGTTCATGGACCATCCTCTTGCTTATGTGTCTGAGATCCATGCGATCAGGGAGCTGCTGCCGGAGCGGGGAAGGGGAGTCGAGATCGGTGTGGGCACGGGCCGCTTTGCCGCGCCCCTCGGCATTTCCATTGGGATCGAACCGTCCCCGGCCATGGGAGCGTTGGCCAAAAAGAGGGGCGTTGACGTCATCAGAGGCGTTGCCGAAAAACTGCCGTTTCAGGATCAAGAGTTTGATTTCGCCCTCATGGTCACGACGGTCTGCTTTCTTGATGACAGGGACGCGGCATTCAGCGAGGCCTGCCGGATCCTCAAGCCGGGCGGTTTTTTCATCATCGGTTTTGTCGACCGGGACAGCCCGCTCGGAAAGCTCTACCAGTCAAAAAAAGAACAGAGCGCGTTCTACCAGGACGCCACGTTCTATTCGGTTGATGATATCCTGCCATATATGAAGAAAGCCGGCTTTTCGGATTTCACATTCAGGCAGACGCTCTTCAAGCCGCTTCAGGAGATCGAGGAACGTGAACCTGTTGCGGAAGGATACGGCAAGGGTTCGTTCGTGGTGGTGAGGGGGACCAGAAGGTGACGGCCGGAACTGGCGGCTCTTTTCTCTGCTTCCGCAATAACAATTGCTTAGAATTTCCGTCCCACCTGGATCGTGGCGAAGTTTTCCCCGTTGTTCGGCCCTTCCCACCCGAAGAAATATTTCCCGTTTGAAAAGTGAACGTAGCCGATCGAGAGATCGTAGACCCCCATGGTGCGGCCGAATGCCAAACGCGCCCCGAACTGAAGCGGTGTTCCGAGGTTCTCCGTCCGACGTGTGATGTAATGGAGGCCCGCCTGGGCGCTGAAGTAGTTATTTTCCCGCCAGCGAAACCGCAGCCCCCGCGCAAAGCCGACGGTCTCCACCCGGTTCAGCCCGTTCCATGCGCCGAAATCCACCTCCCAGAACCCTTCCTGGCCGAACAGGAGAGCCGCTTCCCACTGGTAGCGCAGAAACAGCGCCTGGGTCCTGCCGGAGCGGTGAAAGCCCTGGCCCTCTTCGAGCGAAAGCATATCGGCCCGTGCGGACGTTGGAAGGGCGAAGAGACAGAAGATCACGAAGATAAGAGCCGCCCCTCCGAGGAGGGGGGGGGCAGGGAGCGCAGATTGCAGACGGGTATGGTGCCGCACGTTATTTGCCCGAGGCAGCGATTATTTTTTTCACATAAAGCTGCTGCACGATGGAAAGCACGTTGCTCAGGGTGATGTAGAGGAGCAGTCCTGCCGGCAGCCAGGCAAAGAGGAATATGAATGCAACATTCATGTACATCATCATCTTTGCCTGGGACGGGTCCGCCGTCGTCGATGTCAACTTCATGGTAAGGATCATGCTCAATCCCATGAGGACCGGCAGGATGTAGAACGGATCATGGACCGAAAGGTCTTTGATCCAGAACGGGATGAAAGAGGCCTGACGGAGCTCGATGGACACGGACAGGACGTTGTACAGCGCAATAAAGAAAGGGAATTGCATGAGCATCGGCAGGCAGCCGCCGAGGGGGTTGACCTTTTTTTCTTTATAGAGCTTCATCGTCTCCTGGTTCATTCGCGCAGGGTCTTTTTTGTACTTTTCCTTGAGCGCAAGGATCTCGGGCTGAAGAGACTTCATCTCTTCCATGGACATGGCGCTCTTGAGCGAGGGGTAGAACAGGAGTATCCTCACGACGATCGTCAGGAGGATGATAGCGATGCCGTAATTTCGCGTGACGGCGAAGAACTGCTGGAGGAGCCAGAACATGGGTTTGGCGAGGATGCCGAACCACCCGTAATCGACCATCTGCTCCATGCCGTGGCCGTAGGACTTAAGGATATCGAAGCTCTTGGGGCCCGCATACAGGGTATACGCACGGGCTTTCGGTTTTTCCTTCACGATCAGCTCGCTGGTGAGCAGGTCGCCCGCTTCTTTTTTCGGGGCCGGCGTTTTTGCAACGGTGACGATCCCCTGGCCTCCGCCCAGGATCGTGGCGGTAAAATACTTGTCTTCCTGGCCGAACCACTCTATGGTGCCGGAGTGCTGAGCCTCGCCCTTGATCTTGTCGAGCTTTTCCGCGGCGAAGTTGCCGTTGATCAAGGCAACGGTGCCGACCCGCCCGCTTGCGTCACTGCTCACCTTGTCGGATATCCCGGCATCCGTGCCGAGTGACAGGGCATAACCGTCAAGCCCTCGCGTGTTGATGGCCACATCGACCGTGTACTTATCCGGATAAAAGGTCAGCCGTTTTTCTATGAAAATGCCGCGAGGCCCGGTGTAGGTAAGAACGAGCGTTTCACTCTGGCGGTCCCTGCCGAGCACGATCTTGTCGCGGTCGGCACGGTATTCAGCGACGGAGAGGGGAGCAAGCGCCTTCTCGTACGGCGTGAGCGCCAGCGGGCGGACCATCTCCCGGGCGTCAACTCCCTCGTACGATGGGACGAGCTGCACGTTCCCCAGCTCTTTTTTCGGCCTCTCTTCCTTTTTCCCGCCCATTATCTTGTTGTACAGGGCGCCTATGCCGACATTTTCCTTGCTGGCTTCCCTGTGCTTCTTGAGCTCCCAGCTTTTGATGACCCCGCCGGATGTATTGATGACCGCTTTTACCAGATCGGTCTCCACCGTAATGTCCCTGCCTTTTGCTGTCGGCAGGAACTTTACGATCGCCGCTTCCCGTTTCGGCTGAACGGGCGATGTTTTTTGTTGCACCGTTTCACGGGACGGCGCGGTCGCTGTCGGCTGTTGAGGCGGCTTCGGCCCGAAGAAGCGGACGTAGACCAGGAATACCATCAGAGAGAGAGAAAGGGCCAGAATGAATCTTCGTGTTTCCATGAGTCCTCCGAATTTATTGTACTCCGTTAAAGAAAGACTCCGATACCTGACCCGTTGGAAATGTCGCACTATTGGCTTTAATCATGGTTGCAATTCATAGCGTGATGCCTGTGAATTTCTATCGGGTCCTGTCGGCGGTGTATCGTATTCCTTGGAGCTGGTGAGTCGCCTATACTTGTGAGAGAACGATGTTCTCTATCGGGGTTCACCGGGTCATATCCGCCGGGATGAAAAGGATGACATTTTAAGATCCGCACGATCGTCATCCACGCGGCTGTGAAGGCGCTCTTTTTTTTGAACGCTTCGAGCGCATATTCTGAACAGGTCGGGACGAACCTGCAGGTCGGCGGGAGCATTGGTGATACGTACCGCCGATAGAGGCGAATGATATAGAGGAACAAGGGTTTCACTGTTTTGTGCCTTCTGGTTTTTGCACGGGAAGAGAGGATTTACGGAGGGCCGTCTCAACGGTCTTCAAGATCCGTTCAAAGCTGATATCGCACAGCCCCTGCCGTGCCACGAATACCAGATCGTAGCCCAGCGCCCGGTCTTTGAGCGCCCTCCCGATGCAGTCACGGAGCTGCCGTTTCAGCCGGTTCCTCTTTACTGCGGACGCCGTCAGCTTTTTGCTTACTGATATCCCGACTCTGAAACGACCCGCGTCGTTCGGGGCATAAAAAAGAGAAAGACCGTCAACAGACAGCCTTTTCCCTTTCATGGTCGAAACAAACTCCGTATTTTTTTTGAGCCGTTCGTTTTTGCGGTATCGGTACGGCATTTTCAGATATCCCGCGCGACACTACACCGCGAGACGCTTTCTTCCTTTTGCCCTCCGGCGGTTGATCGCCTTCCTGCCGCCCGCCGTGCTCATTCTTTTTCTGAAGCCCTGGAGCCGCTTCTGCTTGAGATTGCTTTTTTGCGCTGTTGTTTCCGACATCGTACATACTCCTTAACCGGTATTTATTGACAGACGCGTATTATAGTCGAAATGATAAATAAGTCAAGCAAAAACGGACGATTATCTGCGCGTGCTTTCGAGGAAAAAGGATTTCATCCCCGCCGTCGGACAGGCGCTCAGCATGAGCCAGGGGCGGTAGAATCCCCCGTTTTTCACGGATATTCTCTCGGGGCTTATTCGGCCTCCATGTATTTCTCCAGCATGAGCCGTATTTTTTTCAGCGGAAGATAGTTTTTTTGATAATCCGCTGCAATGGGCCCGGGAATGAGGATGTTATCTAACAGATTAACTCGAAATCAATACCTGATTCCTGCGACAGCTTTTTTACAAATGGTGTCCATTTCCCAAATACGTCTAATACTTTCAACCGAGGTATTATTTTAACGGTGCATGTTTTTTATTTTCTGCCTTAACGCCGAAAGAAAAAATCAATAGTAGACCCCATTAAGAATAACATCGCAAACCGCACGTGTTTCATAGCCTGCCTTATTTTATTTTCGCGGCGACGGCGACCCATGCTAAGCCGTTTTTATGCACTCTCTCTGTTTTTCCCACGACAAAGCATAGAATTTTATCATGATAGCGTTTTTTTAATAAAAGAGAATGCAGCAAAAACAGATAGGAGGCTTGACATTATGCATTCGGATAGCTATATTTTTCAATAATATTGCTTTCCTGTCTGTGTGATCAGCGGCTTCCTTGGCACTTGACATCCGAGGCGCATGTTCACCATTCTGCTTCGACTTTTGAGCTTGTTCTCTGTTCACCGGTATTGCTCGCTGGACGGTACGGTCACATCATGTAAGATGAGAGGTGTCACGGGCCGTACATACGGCCTTTAACGTACGAGGAGAATAATGAAGCTGTGGTCTTATCAGCACCTCATGTACAAAATGTTTTTTCACTTATTTCAAAGGAGGATGGTGAAATGAAAAAGGCCTTTCTAGGAGTAGTTGTATTTTTTGCAGTTGTTGCAGGAATGGCGGTCAGCGCCTCGGCTGAAATTAAGTTCGGCGTGCTCCCTCGCCTGAGTGCGGTAGAAATGCATGCCATGTTCAGCCCTCTCGCAGACTACCTGTCAAAAGAGGTAGGGGAAAAGGTGACCCTCGTGGTGCCGAAAGACTTCGATGCGTACAAGGCGATGGTAAAAGACGGCCAAATAGATATAGGGTTTGCGAATTCACTTGTCTACACAGAGATCAAAAAGGATGTGAATGTCGATCCCTTTGCGGTGTCCGTGGAAAAAAAGGCGGGCACGAAGTTCCGCGGGATTTTCATCGCGAGGAAAGACAGCGGGATCGACTCTATCAAGAACCTCAAAGGAAAAAAGCTCATTTTTGTCGACAAAAGTTCGGTGGTGTATTTAACGGGGATACTTCTTCTGAATAAAGCGGGATTAGATATGAATAAAGACTTTGAAGTCCTGCCCTTTGCGAAAAAAGTGGACAATGTAACCATGGCGGTGTTTAATAAAGCGGCGGATGCAGGAGTGATCCGCGAAGACGACCTCGAAAAAATGAAAGACAAGGTGGATCTGCAACAGATCAAGGTTCTGGCATATACGGATTATTCACCCAACTGGCCGGTCTTTATCACACCGAAACTGGGACAGGCTTCCGCGGCAAAGATACGGGCTGCGCTGCTCAAGCTCAAGCCGAATGAGACGGAGTCCGAAAAAGTCCTCGGCGCCGCCAAGCTCACCGGTTTCGCGCCAGTGTCGGACAAGGATTACGACTCGCTGCGGCAGGCGGCCAAACTCGTAGGGGCGTTGTAAAGAGTGGATCTTTCGTCGC
>DATDRO010000217.1:0-3711 GCA_035291685.1 Nitrospirota bacterium
AAACTGCCGGGGATAATGCCGATCATGGTCCCGAGAAAGAAGGTCCTCAAGGGCAATCTGGTCAGGCCCGCGCCCAGGTTTATGAGGAAAAAGGGGAAGACCGGGACCAACCGAAGAAAGAGCAGATAATTGAATCCTCTCGTCTCGAGTTCGGTGTTGATCTTTTCAAGCCGGGTTCCAAACTTGTTCTGGATCACGTCGTGGAACAGATAGCGGGCCACCAGGAAGGCCAGGATCGCACCCACCGTGGCGCCGATATTGACGTACAGAGTCCCCATGACAGCGCCGAATACGGCGCCTGCCGCGAGGGAGAGGATCGCCGCTCCGGGAAGAGAAAGAGCGGTTTGCACGATATAGGCGATGATGAAAATCGCTATCATGGCAAATTGATGGCGCTCGGAGAATTCGACCAGTGCGGACCGGTTAGACTTTAATGAAGCCAGGGTCAGATATTTCCCCAGATCAAAATAAAAGAAAAGCGCGCCCAGGAGCACAGCGGCTGCGACAACCGAGATCTTCTTCTTATTCATGACATCTCCCTGTTTTGAACGGCGCATTGATCGCCCGGCAATGAGCTGCCTGTCGATGCATCATCCGACCTGATCTTGCTTATGACGTTGCAACGCGGTCAGCTTCATCATTGTCTTAATCGCACCAGCACCACTGGATCATCTCGGCGACAAGCGCCGTCCAGCCGGTTTGGTGGCTTGCTCCAAGTCCCCTGCACGTGTCCCCGTGATAATACTCATAGAAATGAACAAGGTCCCTGAAGTGCGGATCGTCCTGATATTTTTTTTCCTCGCCGTGGACGAACCGTGCGCCCTTTTCATCCTTTACGAAGACGGCCGTCACCCGCTGGGACAGTTTTACCGCAACCTCCATGAGGTTCATGCTGTTCCCGGCGCCAGTGGGGTATTCGACCTTCAAAGAGTCGCCGTAATAGCGATGATATTTCCTGAGCGCCTCGATGAAGAGATAATTGATGGGGATCCAGATCGGGCCGCGCCAGTTCGAGTTGCCGCCAAACAGGGATGTTTTCGATTCGGCCGGCTCATAATCGACGCGGTGCTCCATGCCGTCAAGCCGCAGGACATACGGGTTGTCCCTATGGTACTTGGAGATCGATCTGATCCCTCCCGGCGACAGGAATTCGTTCTCATCGAGCATCTTCTGGAGGATCCTGACCAGTCGCTTTTTCGGCACGAGGGAGAGCAGAACGTCATGCCCCTCCTGAAGCTCTTCGATAACCAGATATTTATTCAAGTCCCTGCGGTTGTTCCTGAACCACTGAAGCCTTTTTTGAAATCCCTTCATCCGTGTCAGAACATCTTTCGAGACGACCGAGACCGCCAGAAGCGAGGTCAACCCCACCAGAGAGCGTACCTTGAGCGGGATGGCGCTGCCGCCAGGCAGGTGGAGGGCATCGTAGTAGAACCCGTCCTCCTCGTCCCACAGACCCTCTTCGCCGAACTGGTTCTGAGACTCGGCAATGTGGACGAAATGCTCATAGAACTTGGACGCCACGTCCTCGTAGGCGTCGTCTTCCCGGGCGATCTCAAGCGCCATGTCCATCAGGCTGAGCGAATACATGGCCATCCAGCTCGTGCCGTCGGCCTGCTCCATGTGGCCGCCACCCGGGAGTGGCCTGCTCCGGTCAAAGGCGCCGATGTTGTCGAGCCCCAGAAATCCGCCCTGGAAGATATTGTTCCCTTCTGAGTCCTTCCGATTGACCCACCACGTGAAGTTAAGCAGGAGCTTCAGGAATATCCTCTTAAGAAACGCAACATCGCCCGTTCCGAAGCGCTCTTTTTCGATCTGATATACTTTGAGCGCCGCCCAGGCATGAACGGGAGGGTTCACATCACCCAGGTTCCATTCGTAGGCCGGGAGCTGGCCGTTCGGATGCATGTACCATTCCCGGGTGAAGAGAATGAGCTGTTTTTTGGCGAAATCGGCGTCGATCAGGGCGAGCGGGACACAGTGGAACGCCAGGTCCCAGCTTGCATACCAGGGATATTCCCATTTGTCCGGCATGGAGATCACGTCGCGATTGAACAAATATTTCCAGTCGCTGTTTCGCCCCTGCTTTCTGCCCTCCGGGGGAGGCGGCTGGCCGGGGTCTCCGTTCAACCAGGCTTCAAGTTCGTAGTTATAGTACTGCTTGTTCCAGAGCAATCCGGCAAAAGCCTGGCGCTGCACCGGGATGACATCACCCACCGGACTGTCCGGCGCGAACTGGGCATAGAATTCATCTGCCTCGGCGATCCGCTGTTTGAAGACCTCATCGAACTCCGGTCCGAAAGGATTCTGTTCGACCTTTTCCTTCCTGAGACGCAGCTTTATGATCCGAGACGCTCCCCCTGCGAGATTAACGTGATGCACGACAGCGCTCTTTGTGCCGTTCTTTTTTTCTCTGAAGAGTTCATAGTTGTTATTGACGACCGAGTTATGGAAAGCATCCTTGACATAGGGTGACGCATTGGGCCTGCGATACAGAATCTCCGTGTTCGTTTCATTCTCCGTGAACAGCATGGCGTCGCCCTTTTCACTGTAGAGATAATGTGTCCCCATCTCTTCGTGAACGCATTCCAGCGTGTTCCATCGTGTTTCCGTACCATGCAGTCTGATATCGGGCCTCGTCTTTATCTTGCCGAAGGCCCAGGTGTTCCTGAACCACAGGGTCGGCAGGACCGTGATCGCGGCCTGCTCTTTTCCACGGTTGAAAGTGCTGATCCTGACAAGGATGTCATCAGGAGCAGCTTTGGCATATTCGATGAAAACGTCAAAATACTTATTATCGGCAAAGACGCCTGTATCCATGAGTTCATATTCCGGGTCCAGCCGTGTTCGCTTCCCATTTGTCGAGAGAAGGTCCTGGTAGGGAAATTCCGCCTGAGGATATTTGTACAGATACTTCATATAGGAATGGGTCGGTGTGTTGTCGAGATAGTAATACAGTTCCTTGACGTCTTCCCCGTGGTTGCCTTCTTTACTGGTCAGCCCGAAGAGCCGCTCCTTCAGGATCGGGTCCCTCCCGTTCCAGAGGGCAACAGAGAAACACAGGTCCTGGTTGATGTCCGAGATGCCTCCCAGGCCGTCCTCGCCCCATCGGTAGACGCGCGAGCGGGCGTGGTCGTGAGGGAAATAGGCCCAGGCCTCTCCATCCGCGCTGTAGTCCTCGCGCACCGTGCCCCACTGTCGCTCGCTCAGGTAGGGGCCCCATTTCTTCCAGAAGACGCGGTGCGCCGCATTCTCCGCCAGTCTTTTATCCTCGGCAGTAATCGTGCTCCTGTTCATCCACCCTCCGCTGTCCAGAGCTGTAGACGCGCTCAGCCTCCCGTGGAGAATCCCGGATACGGCAGCATCCCGCCGTCCACATAGATCGTGGTCCCGGTGATGTAGTCCGCCTCGTCCGATCATACCCCTTCTTCTACTTCCGCTGCCATTTCAGCCACGCCGTAAAGAGCTTCTTCACGAACGGCGTGAGTCGCGTCCTGTTGTGCGCGTCGGCGAGCTTCTTGATTGCCTCTGCCTGCGTGGGGTAAGGATGGATGGTCTTTCCGATCGATGAGAGGCCGAGTCCGGCGGTCATGGCGAGGGAGAGCTCGTTGATCATCTCGCCGGCATGACGGGCGACCACGGTCGCTCCGAGAAGCTTATCACTGCCCTTTTTCAAATGCACCCTTGCAAAACCCTCTGTTTCGCCGTCCA
>DATDRO010000218.1:0-3412 GCA_035291685.1 Nitrospirota bacterium
TATTCCTGAAGACGTATCCCCCTTCTTCAAGGCACATTGTACGATCGGTCAATCTCTGCGGCGGCGACATTGTTGATGGAAGCATGAGCTTTCCCCCCTTATCTTATCCAGAGCTATTCAGTATTCTACCCCAGGAGCGGCGCAGACAAGGCCAAAAGCAAAGCCGCCTCTTCATGCGAAGAGGCTGAAGACCTGCACGGTCAGCATTTATTGCAATGGGTGCAAGAAGTATTCAGAAAGGAGCGGGTAAGTACATTCGTATAATTATCAACAAATCGGCGGGCAAAAGCACCTACCCAAACGGGTAGGTGCTTTTTGTCGGCCAATCCTCTATCTTTAGACCGAGAGAGCAGTATGATGCGGATAGAGAACACGAACGATTGCCGGGGATTGCGAGAACGGGACATCACCTTTTGCAGAGCAGCCGCCGTATTGATCTCATGCGCCGATGATTGATGGAATTGTCAACCAGGACGTCCAGTTTCTCCGGGTCGGGATCCGATGAAAATGAATGACCTGAAAAAAATATTTGCCGGCGCGCAGATCAAGAGGGACGCCAATCTCGCCGCAAAGTTTTCGCGCATCGATGAGGCAGTAAGGGCCGACATCATCGGGCGCAAGCAGGTGGAAAGAAAATATCGCGCTCTCCAGGCAGAGCTCACGTCAGCACGGGAGGCCCTGGATGCAGCGCGGATGCAGCTCACGCAGGCCGAAAGGGCGCCTTGCGAGGCCGAAGCCCGCTTGCTGCGGCTTCTCGAGGCACTGCCTGGTTACGACTACAGCGTCGCCGCCGAACAAGGCAGGCCGGTATCGACAACCCATGGACCCGGCTGCATTGCTGTCACCGGATACACTTCGGAGGAATACACCGCAGATCCCTTCCTGTGGTATCGCATGGTCCATGAGGAGGACCGGCATACCGTGGTGGCTTTCTTCAATGCCCTTTTTTCCGGCCACACGCCGGGGTCTCTGGACCACCGCATTCGTCACAAAAACGGTTCGGTCCGGTGGATCCGAAACAGTGTTGTCCTCTGCACGGACGCGAAGGGGGCCCTCGTCGGTTTAGACGGGATCATCACCGATATCACCGAGCAGAGGCATCTCGAGGAGCAGCTCCGGCAGTCCCAGAAAATGGAAGCCATCGGAACTTTGACCAGCGGTATTTTTCATGACTTCAACAATATCCTTATGGCGATCATGGGGCATGCCGAGCTGCTCTTGATGAAGATGGATGCGGCCGATCCCCGCGTGAAGCACGTGTCCTCTTTGAGCAACCTTGTGGACCGTGCCGTGGACCTCACCGGGAGGCTGCTCGCTTTCACCCGGAAAGAAAGCGTCAGCCTGAAGCCCGTCAGGCTCAATGATCTTGTCCGGAGCCTGGAGCAACTCCTTTTCCCGCTGCTCGGGGAACGCATAGCGTTGACGCGTCACCTGTTCCGCGGTGAGCTCACGGTTATGGCCGATCCGGGCCAGATCGGGCAGGTTCTCATGAACCTCGCCACGAACGCCCGTGACGCCATGTCCGACGGCGGAGAACTATCCATCGAGACGGCGCTCTTCGATCTGGACACTGCGTTCCAGGGCCGACACGGGTACGGCGTTGCCGGGCGGTACGCACTGGTCTCGGTTGCGGATACGGGCTCCGGTGTCCCGAAAGAGATCCGTGAGCGGATATTTAAACCCTTTTTTACCACCAAGGAGCCGGGAAAGGGAACGGGCCTGGGGCTCTCGATCGTGTACAACATCATCAAACAGCACAACGGTTTCATCAATTGCTACTCCGAGCCCGGCAACGGAACGGTGTTCAAAGTGTATCTTCCCCTTGCAGAGGCCTCGGCGGAAGAGGGACGGCCGGATCGCCAGGCCGAAGCGATGACCGGAACGGAACAGGTATTGGTTGCGGATGATGATCACGATATGCGCCAGATCATGGTGCAGGCGCTGCAGACATTCGGTTATCAGGTGATAGAGGCCGGCGACGGCGATGACGCCGTGAGGAAATTCCTGGACCAGGTGGACCGCGTCCAGTGCCTTGTCCTCGACATCGCGATGCCCGGGAAGAGCGGAAAACAGGCCTATGATGAGATATCCCTCGTTCGTCCCGGCCTTCCCGTGCTCTTCACGAGCGGATACACTGCTGACGGCGCCCGGAAGCGGGGCATCCTGGTAGACGAGCATCCCTTCTTGTCCAAGCCCGTCTCTCCCGCAGTCCTGGTCAAAGCCGTGCGGGAGGTCCTCGATGCAGCATGGCGCCGCAAAACCTGACAGCAGGAGCTTCCGGAAAAGGAGCAGAAAGAGCAGGGAAGAAGAACGGCTGGAAATGCTTCCTAATAAATGCAGCTTGAATTCTGGAGCGAGCATATTCGCCGTCCCGCCATGGCGACGGCGGGGATCTTTAACTTACCGCCGATATCAGTAAATCCCGTTAGAGATGTTTCGCTTGACGCGAGCTCTAACAGGTAAACGCGGGCTATCGAGGCCAACACTACGTGCGGGGGAAAAACGATGTATAAAATTGAAATCCTCGAAAAAAAACGTTTGGAAAAAGGGCTTAGCTACACGGAAATCGCCCAGGAACTGGGAATGCACAAGGCGACGGTGACACGGACGCTGAAAGGCATGAGCATGAAGCCACGTACCGTGAAGCTTCTGGCTGATTACCTGGGGGTGGAGATGGCGAGGCTCGTACAGTAGTTTTTCCCGAGTTCCTTTTATGCTGCTGCCTGAAGTATGCGAAGGGCAGGACCAAGAAGCAGGGTATTCTTTTCCCCCTGCACTCATTTTTCACACCGCAACCTTGATCACTATCTTCATGACGGCCGATGGCGCATGGGCGGCCAATTTGGGGGCATGGCCGTCTTCGGGATAGAGCACTGCCACTTGCCCTGCCTGCAGGAGCAGGGGCGTCCACCTGCCTTTTACCACCGTGCCGAAGCCAATGTCCCTGTCTGCGTCATAGACTTCAGTGATAGCCATCATATCCATCGGCGCCCAGCCGATGATCTCCTCGCCGGATACTATATATTGAACGTCGATATGTTTTTTATGGTGTTCAAATTTCGGAGCATCCGTTATCATTGTCTCATACCGCTGTACTATGGCAAACACGCGGTCCCCGTTGATCTCCACCGTTCCGTCGGCCAGATTTTTAAGGTCCTGCTGACGCAAGAAGTCCATTGCCCTGTTCAGGGCAGGCGTCATCGAAACCTGGTGGTCGATGTGTTTGAGGTCCGTAACGATCATGATTGAGCTCCTGACCCGGACAAACTGGGACGGACGCCGGCCCCGACATCAAGAAGCAAGATCTGCCAGGGTCTTCCGGCGGAGGGGTGCTATGTTTTCTCCTCAAGGTATTCCCCGTAGAGTTTAGTTGCGCAATCCGGACAGATGCCGTGGCTGAATTCCGCCTCCG
>DATDRO010000219.1:0-3913 GCA_035291685.1 Nitrospirota bacterium
TTACATCTTCTCGAAGATCCCCGCGGCCCCCATGCCGCCGCCAATGCACATGGTGACCATGCCGTACCGGACCTTGCTTCGCTGCATCTCATGGAGAAGGGTCGTGGTCAGCTTGGCGCCGGTGCACCCCAGGGGATGCCCCAACGCAATTGCGCCGCCGCTCACATTGACCCTGGCGGGATCGAGGCCGAGGGTCCTGATGCAGGCGAGAGACTGGGCGGCGAATGCCTCGTTGAGTTCGATGAGGCTGATATCGTCCTGCTTCAACCCCGCGAGCTTCAGGGCGGCCGGGACCGCCTCGATGGGGCCGATACCCATGATCTCCGGCGGCACTCCCTTCACGGCAAAAGCGACGAACCGCGCGAAAGGAGTTTTGCCTATCTTCTTCAGGAATTCCTCGGACACGACCATCGTCGCCGCGGCCCCATCGGTCATCTGCGACGCATTGCCCGCCGTGACCGTACCATTCGTCTTAAATGCAGGCTTCAGTTTTCCGAGGATCGCCGGGGTCGTGTCCCCCCGCACACCGTCATCGATGCTCACGAGCTTTTTCTCTCTTTTCATCTTGCCATGAACCAGGGCAACATTCTCAACCTCGACGGGGATGATCTGCTCCTTGAACTTACCCTGCTCGATGGCGGCTGCGGCCTTGACATGGCTGGCCGCTGCAAAGATATCCTGGTCTTCCCGGGAGACCTTGTACTTGTCCGCCACCAGCTCGGCGGTGATCCCCATGGTAGTGTATGATTCCGGCCAGGAGGCCCCCAGAAAGGGATTGACGCTGTACTTGTTACCGCCCATCGGGATCATGGTCATGCTCTCCACGCCGCCGGCGATGATGCACTCGGCGAACCCCGCCATGATCCGCTCCGCGGCCGAGGCTATGGTCTGCAGTCCCGACGAGCAGAAACGGTTGACGGTCTGGGCAGGCACCTGGTAGGGGATCCCGGCTCTGAACGCGGCGATCCGCGCCATGTTCATCCCCTGCTCCCCTTCGGGAAAGGCGCAACCGATGATGATGTCCTCGACCAGCATAGGGTCGATCGCCGTTCTCTCCAGCAGCCCTTTCAGGGCAGCCGCAGCCAGATCGTCCGGCCGTACGTCCTTTAATTTCCCTTTTTTCGCCTTGCACCCGGGAGTGCGATAGGCGGCAAGGATATATGCGTTTCTCATGGATATCCTCCCAATTATGAAAACAAAATACAGCCACAAAGGCACCAAGACACAAAGAAAAACAAAAATAGGCAATTAATGTTTGAAACATTCATGAATTTCTTCGTGCCTTCGTGTCTTAGTGGCATATTTGGTTCTTGATGTTAATTCCTTAACGGCTTCCCCTTCTTCAGCATGTGCTGGATGCGCTCCAGGGTCTTTTTCTGGCCGCATAGTTTAAGGAACGCCTCCCGTTCGAGATCCAGCAAATACTCCTCGGTGATCAGTGTGCCGGCAGGAACATCACCGCCGGTGATGACGTCGGCGATCGTGCCGGCAAGGAGCTCTTCAAACTCCGTGACCTGTCCGCCCATCCTCATATTCCAGATCTGGGACTTGATGGTGGCGGCAATGCTCCTCCCCGGCGCTTTCAGGTCAATGAGAGGCTTTGAAGGCCGGTAGTTTACCGCAAGGGCGATCGCCTTCTGCTTGGCGTCGAAGATCCTTTTATCGAGATCCATGGTGACTGCGTCGCCGTGGCGCATGAAGCCCATAGCCCAAAGCTCGGCAGCGGACGTGCTCACTCTGCCCAGTGCGATGTTCGAGAAGTTCTTGAAGATGAACGGGCCGATATCGGTCTCGTATTCCTCTGCCAGTTTTATGGCGCGGATCGCCATCTCCTTGGTCCCCCCGCCTGCGGGAAGGAGCCCGACGCCGATCTCCACGAGACCCATGTAGGTCTCTGCGTGGGGGTTCATCGCGTCCGCATGGAGGCAGATCTCGCACCCGCCTCCCATAACGAGGTTGTGGGGCGCGGCAACGACCGGTATCTTCGAGTACTTGATCGCCATCATCGCCTTCTGGAAGTTTTTGAGCGTCACAGCGATCTCGTCATAGGCGCCCTCGGCGATGGCCATGGCAATGAGCATCAGGTTGGCGCCCGCGGAGAAGACCCTGCCCTCATTGGCGATGACGAGTCCCACTCCGTCCTGCTCCGTTCGCTTGATGCCCTGGAGGACCATCGCGAGGATGTCGTTGCCGATGGCGTTCATCTTGGTGTGGAATTCGAGGCAGAGGATCCCGTCTCCCAGGTCGATCACTGACGCGCCGCTGCTCTTCTCCACCACCTTGTTGTTTCTCTTCAGGAGAGAGAGGCTGATATTCCCGGCAGGCCTCGGCATTTCCTGGTATTCCTTGGCAGGGATACTGTAGTAGTAATCCTTGTTGTTCTCGAATTTATAGAATCGCTCGATCGCTTTGAGGCCGGCAGGCACGTCCACCTTGTCCTGCTCCGCCCGTTTGACGAAGTTTTTAACGCCGATGGCGTCGAGCATCTCGAAGGGGCCGAGGTCCCAGTTGAATCCCCACTTCATGGAGTTGTCGATATTGACGATGTCGTCCGCGATCTCGGGGACCCGGTTGAAGGCATAAATAAGGGTGTCGCGCAAATTCTTCCAGGCGAACACGGCCCCCTTGTCAGCGCCGGACAGGACCGCCGACAAACGCTTCCCCGGGTCGTCGATCGGCTTGGCCGCTTCCGCGGAAGCGAACTTGGGCCGCACGGACGGCGCGTACTCCCCGGACTTATAATCGTAGTAGAAATACCTGGAGCCGTCCTCGCCTTTTTCCTTCTTGAAGAACCCCTGATCGCTCTTCTTCCCGAGAAGGCCCTTTTTCACCATATCGTTGATAAAGCCGGGTAAACGGAAGACCTCCCGCTGCTCGTCCTTCACCAGGGTTTCATAGGCATTGTCCGCCACATGCTGCAGGGTGTCGAGTCCGACCAGATCAGCGGTGCGGAAGATCGCGCTTTTCGGGCGCGCAGTGGCCGGCCCGGCAACCGCATCCACGTCCTCCACGGTCAGCTCCATCTCGAGCATATGGCGCATGCTGTTGCAAATGGAATAGACGCCGATCCGGTTGGCGATGAAGTTGGGGGTGTCCTTGGCAAAGACGATCCCCTTCCCCAGGCGCTTCTCGATGAATCCGGCCATGAACCGGACCACTTCGGGATCAGTCTGTTTGTTCGGGACTATTTCCAGAAGGCGCATATAGCGCGGGGGGTTGAAGAAATGGGTGATGAGAAAGTTTTTCCGTATTGGTTCCGGAAGGCTTTCGGCCATCTCGTTGACCGAAAGGCCGCTCGTATTGGTGGAGAGAATGGCGTCCTCTTTCAGGTTCGGGGCGACCTTCTCGCTGAAAAGCCGCTTTTTGATATCCATCTTTTCGACAACGACCTCGATGACCCAGTCGCTTTCCCGGAGCCTCTTGATATCGTCGTCGAAGTTACCTACTTCAATATAGGAAGCATAGGCAGGGAGGAAGAATGCGGCGGGCTTGATCTTTTTGAGCCCTTCCAGTCCCGCTGTTGAAAACCGGTTCCGTACTGCCGGATCACTCAGGGTGAGACCCGCTTTCTTTTCTGCCTCGTTCGGCTCCTTCGGCACGATATCGAGCAGAAGCACCTGGATACCGGCGTTCGCGAGGTGGGCGGCAATGGTCGCTCCCATTACCCCTGCCCCCAGGACAGCCGCCTTGTTGATCTGTCGCATCGTATACCTCCGTCGTTACGTTGCTCGCGGGAAACTGTGGACAATAGTTACTTTATTGTTCGCTCCTGCGCTCCTGTAATTGTACCATCAACTTGAATTATTGTATAGGCACACTTTCGCAATGGCCGTAGCGGCCGGGCGGAGGATTTTGGGGAATTCCCGAGGATGGTCTTTTTGTCATTCGGCAATCTGTACCGGCCCGGGGCACA
>DATDRO010000220.1:0-14401 GCA_035291685.1 Nitrospirota bacterium
CCTGCCACATCATTGCCTCGAAATCGTCGGTCGGCACCTTGATCAGGATGAACCCGCGGAAGGGCCACTTCTCTATTTCCGAACCGTCGCGCTCCACGGTGACGAACATCTGCACCTCATCTTCCGGCTTCACCCCGAGCAGGTCGAACGGCACCGCAAGCTCGATGATCTCGTTCGCCGCCACCGTGTTGATCACGGAAACCTGGGTCCTCGCCCCGTTCTCCCCCCGGAAGAGCGTTGCGCTCACATGCCGCTCCCGCGGCATGACCCGTATCTCTATGTCCATGCCCTTGGGGTTTAAAAAGTTGATATAGAATGCGAGTTCCGATACCTTGTCGTCTTTGAGGCTCTGGGCCGGATCGAGCCGGACGAACATGTTCTTGAGGTCGAATCCGTAATAGATATGGGTGATGATGCTCGAACCCCGGTGCATGGCGCCCCCGCCCTGGCTCACATCGTAATACCCGGCAGACAGCCACTCGAAGTAATTCGTGACCAGCCCGTCAATGGTAGGAGAGATAAAGGCCGTAAGTTCCACGGTCGGCAGCGCCTGCCTGTCCTCCCGCAGAATGGGAATATACAGTTCGTCGGGCACGTCCTGGCCGATGATCCGGTAAACGTTCATCAGGTGCGTCCTGAACAGGAGGTCGAACTCTTCATCGTTCTCGGAGTGGTGGTCGTCTCCGTACCACCAGCACCAGTCGCTCCCTTCGGCGATATAGATCTCCTCCCATGCCTTTGCCAGCTTTTCCGGGTCTCCGTTCGATGACGCGTACGCCGTGAGCGCGTCTCGCGTCTCGCCCAGAAGGTCCCATGCCTGGTTGTCTTCCTCGTGGCCGATCCAGATGCGGAAATTCGCGTTTATCCATGACCCGGCGTGGAGCCGCTCAATGCCGGCCTGCGCCGGGTTCTCTTTCAAATATTCTCCGACCGTCACGCATTGAAGTCCCTGCTCACGGCTGAGTTTCTCGTAGAGATAGAGAAAAAAATCCCTCCCGTCGTTCTGGTAGTACTCCCAGGCATTTTCGCCGTCGAGTATGATCGAGACCAGATGCGGCCCGCCCGAGAGCCCACGCCTGATCCGATGAAGCCTGTCGATGAGGTCGTGCACGGCGTTCTTGTAGTCCCATTTCGAGTACACAAAGCCGATGAGGTCTGAAAGCGCATGGTCGCGGAACACGATCGAAACGCGCCTGTCCCCCTTGCCTGCCAGGTATGGCTTGTAGAGCGCCTCGGGGTTCTTCATTACCCCGGCAAAGTCGCGCTCGATATGGATGCCGAGCGAGCGGGCGAGCACGCCTTCGTCCGTGCCGATCCATTGGATCCCGGCCTCGGCGAGGAGCGGCACGATCTCCTCTGCAACCGATCCCTCGGCCGGCCACATCCCCGCGGGCCTCGAACCAAAGAGCCTCTCGTGGTACGCGAGCGCCCGTTCGATCTGCACCCGGGCGTCTTCGGGATGGGCGAAACGGTTATTCGGCAGGTGTATGTCCGGCGAGGCCGCTTTCGCGAGATTGGTGTCGTCGAGAAGCGGCAGGATCGGGTGATAGAACGGCGTGGTCGTGAGCTCTATCCTCCCGGCTTGCGCGAGCCGTTTGTACTCCGGGATAATGAGCGCCAGGATCTCCCGCTGTTTCTTGATGAGCAGCACCTTCTCTTCCTCGGTGAAATGAGACCCCCTCTCGATCAGCCCTTTCAGGAACGGGTCGCTCTGCTTAAAGAACGGATCGAACCAGGTCAGGTTGAACCAGACCTGAAGGTCAAGATAGTCCTGCGAGTTGAAATACCTGATGGCGGTCTGAAGATCGTTCGGAGAGACGCTGTAGCCCCTGCGGTCAAGCAGCCGCCAGTAGCCCGGGTACGGCTTGATCATGGTGTCCCAGTTGGCCATGAAAAAATTCTTGAGAAGAAATATCTTCTCCTCGGGGTCGAGGGCGTCCGCGGGCTTGAGCGTGACGGCAAGGAACCGGTCCGTCGTTCCGTTTTCCACATAGTCCAGGATTTGCTTCAGGAGCGATGGAACGAGGTTGAATGTCTGATGAATGGCGGGAAAATCGTTCAGGAGCGCGGGCATGTCATAATAGTCCTTGATCCCGTGCAGCCTGACCCACGGGAGAATGTAGGCGCCCGTAAGGTCGTCCTTGTAGTACGGCTGGTGCATGTGCCATACAAAGGCTATATGGAGAGGGCTGTCAGACATAGAAAATGCGAAATCCCAAATGGCAAGCGCCATCGGAAACTGATATTTCGGATTTCGATATTATTTGGGATTTGGAGTTTGAGATTTGGAATTAGCGTCATCATAATAATACACGACCTCGCCGTTCCGGGCAAGGCCCAATTTATCTCTCGCGAGCTTTTCGATATACACGGGATCGGTCTTGAGGGCGCGGACCTCCCGCATGAGCCGGATGTTGTCCTGCTTGAGCTCCGCGATCTCCTGGGTGAGCGCTTGATACTGCGCCTTCATCCGGTAATACTTCACGAGGCCCATCTCGCCGAAGACGAACGTGACGAGGAAATAGGCGCCGACGGGTATCATTGCCGCAAAGAGCAGCTTTTTCATCCGCCCGGTCTTCGTGCTCCGGTCAACCTTCGCGTAGTTTCGTTTTCTCATGCGTCAACCGACATCAACAGGACGTTCCCTGTTTTCGCCTTGTGCACTGCATTACCCCGTGATGCTGTAAAACACCTCTCTGCCGCGGAATACCGCCGCGTCGCCGAGTTCTTCCTCGATGCGGATGAGTTGATTGTATTTCGCGATGCGGTCCGTGCGCGACAGCGAACCGGTCTTGATCTGCCCGGTATTCATCGCGACGGCAAGGTCGGCAATGGTCGCGTCCTCGGACTCGCCCGAGCGGTGCGACACGACCGCCGTGTAGCCCGCGCGCTTCGCCATCTCGATCGCGTCGAGCGTCTCGGTGAGCGTTCCGATCTGGTTCAGCTTGATGAGGATCGAGTTGGCAATGCCCTGCTCGATGCCCTTCTTGAATATCGCCGTGTTCGTCACGAAGATATCGTCGCCGACGATCTGCACCTTCCTGCCGATACGGTCGGTGAGAAGCTTCCACCCTTTCCAGTCCTTCTCCGACATCCCGTCTTCGATGGAAATAATGGGATAGCGCTTGATCCAGTCCTCATAGAACGAGACCATCTCTTCCGAGGACTTTTTCTTGCCTTCGCCTTTCAGGTCATACACGCCGTTTTCGTAAAACTCGCTCGCCGCGGCATCAAGGCCGAGAAACACCTCTTTGCCCGGCTTATAGCCTGCCTTCTCAACGGCTTCGAGGATGACCTGCACCGCTTCTTCGTTCGACTTCAGGTTCGGCGCAAATCCTCCCTCGTCCCCCACGGCGGTGTTGTATCCCTTTTTTTTGAGCACGGACCGCAGGGCATGGAAGACCTCCGCGCCGATCCGTATGGCCTCCGTCACGGACGGTGCGCCGGCAGGGATGATCATGAACTCCTGGATGTCCACGTTGTTGTCCGCGTGAGCGCCGCCATTCAGCACGTTCATCATCGGCACCGGAAGCTCCCTGGCATTCGGCCCGCCGAGATAGTGGTAGAGCGGCAGGCCGGCGTCGTCCGCCGCCGCCTTCGCGACCGCGATCGATACGGCAAGGATCGCGTTGGCGCCGAGCTTGCCTTTATTCTCGGTCCCGTCCAGCTCGATCATGGTGCGGTCGATCGTCGCCTGCTCTGTCGCGTCCATGCCGAGGAGCGCCGGACCGACCACCTTGATCACGTTGTTCACCGCCTTCTGCACGCCCTTGCCGAGATACCGCGGACCGCCGTCCCTCAGCTCGAGCGCCTCGCGCTCCCCGGTCGATGCCCCGCTCGGAACAATGGCGCGTCCGGCAACGCCGCTCTCAAGAATGACCTCCGCTTCCACCGTCGGGTTGCCCCGGGAATCAAGGACCTCCCGCGCAAATACGTCAACGATCTCGCTCATGAAACCTCCCTGATTGAAACGAAGAAGGTAAGAAGATATGAAACTGGGAAGGTACGAAGTTTTCCTCTCACCTTCTCAACTTCTCAACCTCCCAACTTCTCGCAGTAATTTATCAAGACTGCCCCAATATGAACTTCTTCCCCGCCTCGATGAGGCTCCTGATATTCGCCTCGGATACCGCCTCTACGTAAAGCCGCACGACCGGCTCGGTTCCCGACGTGCGCATAAGCACCCAGCTGTCATCATCAAGCATGTATTTGGTCCCATCGGCCGTGGTCTTCTTCCCTTTGACCCGCATGCCGCCGAGCTCGGTGAGGGGCTGACTAAGCCGCTCGTAAACATCCGCGCGGTTCGATTCGGTCAGATGAATATTGATCCGGTGGTCAAGGATGATTCCGACTTCCTTATACAGTCTTTTGAGAAGATCCTTGATCGACTTCTTCTCCCGCGCGACCATCTCCGCCGCGAGCAGGCAGGTGAGTATGCCGTCCTTCTCGGGCACGTGGTCCTTGATGGTCATGCCCGCGCTCTCCTCGCCGCCGAAGATGATCTTGCCCTGCACCAGAAGGTCGCCGATATATTTGAATCCGACGCCGGTCTCGTACACCTCGATGCCGTGCTTCTTGGCGACGGCATCGATGAGATGCGTCGTGGCGATGGAACGGGCGGCGCCGCCCTTCCAGCCGCGCGTCCGGCAAAGGTAGTCCAGGAGAAGCGCGAGCACCTGGTTGGGGTTGATGTACGTTCCGTCCGCGTCCAGTATCCCGAATCGGTCAGCGTCGCCGTCCACGGCGAGGCCGATGTCGAACTTCCCCTTTCTCATCGCTCCGGAGAGTTCCGTGAGGTTTTCCTCGGAGGGTTCGGGAGACAATCCGCCGAACATCACGTCCCGGTATCCATGGAGCACCGTAAGCGCGCACCCGGCATCCCGGAGCATGCTGTCAAGGTAATCCTTCCCCGTACCATAGAGCAGGTCAACAGCGACCTTCAGCCTCGCTTTTTTGATCGGCTCGAAGTCGACTTTTTTCCTGAGGTCGTCGATATACATCTTGCGGAGATCGACATCTTCGATGAGGCCTTTCTGCCTTGCTTCGCCCATCGGCATGGCCGTGATGGAATTCTTCTCTCCCAGAGCGTTCGCGCGCGTCTCTATGTCCGTCGTCGTCTCCGGCAGGGCAGGCCCCCCCCAGGCGGGTGAAAACTTGAGACCGTTGTATTCGGGGGGGTTGTGGCTCGCCGTAAAGTTGATGCCCCCCGCGGCCCTCCTCCTGATGATCTCGAATGACACAACGGGTGTGGGGACATCCCTGACGGAAAGAGAGGAGCGGATCCCGTTCGCGGCCAGGACCTTCGCCGCCTCGGCCGCGAACCTCTCGGACAGAAAACGCGTGTCGTATCCGACAACAACGCCTTTTTCCTTAAGACCCCCTGCGGTGATATGTTCCGCGATCGCCTGGGTAACTGTCCTTACCCTGTCGAAGGTGAAGTCGTCTGCGATGACACCCCGCCATCCTGACGTTCCAAATTTTATCTTCGCAGCCGCCATACAGCCCAAAAATATCATAAAAGAATTCTCTTTGCAACTTAAAAGAGTTTTTGGAATGGATCGGGGCGCAATGCGAGCTTGAATAAGAATGCATCGAAAAATGTTCGAACAATTCGCTCGGGGGAGAAACCGGGAAATGGCGCGCGCCAACGCTCAGAATGACCGCGAGAAAAGGAACCCGCGCATCAGAAAGAATCAGGTCTCGGGGCAGGTGCGGGGGCCGGCTCCGGTTTTGCCGGAGGATTTACCTGCGGCGAAGGAGACGGCAGGACGGACGGTTTTGGCTGAGGCTTTATCCCGGCGGTACGGGGTTGTTCGACGTGAAGGTTCTGGTTGATGACGCCGGCCGCCGTGATCGTCAGATCGCGGACCACCGCGTTCTTCGGTCCCGTCACCGCGAGCTCCCGCCCGTTGAGCAGCAGTTTCACCGCGCCGATGCTGCCGTAGCTGAGCAGAAACCGCTCGTCGGCGCTCCAGGTAACGTGCTCCCCTTTTTTCAGAACATCCTTTTTCTGGGGACTTGAATCGATCCGTACCAGGAGCCACACATCCTCAAGAGCGACGATCTCCAGATAAAGTTTTTCCGGTTTTGCTCCGGGTACCGCGGAAGCGGCAGGCTGTCCTCCGGTCGGGACCGCAGTCACGGGCCGGGAAGCGGTGCCTCCGTGCTTTCCCGGCAGGGCCGTAAATAAAAAGATGATGAGTGTGATAAAAATTCCGGCTCCCCAGACGAACGGTTCCAGGGAAATTTCCTTCGGTATTTTTTTTTCGTAGGTGACGGCCTTCTGTTCGACGTTCGGGACCGCGTCACCGGGCAACGCGGTCTCGGGCTTGAGCCCGGCGTACCGTTTCAAGACCTCAGCTTCCGGAAGCTTTAAAAACCGGCCGTAATTTTTCAGGAAGCCCTTTATAAAAACCTCGCCGGGCAGTTTCGAGAAATCTTCCTCTTCCATGGCCTTGAGGTAATGGACGTTGATGCGGGTTTGCTGGGCCGCGTCATGCAGATCGAGTCCGAGCGCCTCGCGGGCGCCGCTGAGATACGTTCCTAATATTCCCATTTCTCTCACCTGAGGGTCTTTATGTAATCTCGCGCTTGCTGGGCAAGTTCGCTTTGTGGAGCGAGCTCCACCGTCTTCTTGAACTCGGCGATCGCCGCTTTCTTGTTGCCGTCCTTTAAAAGCGCCGTTGCAAGACCGTACCGCATGCTTGCATTCTTGGGAGAAAGCCCCGCGCCTTCCTGGAACTCTTTGATCGCCTCTTTTATTTTTCCCGCCTCGTACAGGGCGGTACCAAGCTTGTAGACCGTCAACTCAAGGTTTGCGTACCGCTTTGACTCCTGGTAGGCCTCGACGGCCTTCGCATACTCCTTCCGGGCCATGTAGAGATCGCCCATGTTGAGGTAAGGCAGATGTGACGTGGTGTAGAGCTTGTTCGCGAGCGCTTTCTTGAAGGACCTGATCGCGTCTTTCCATTTCTGCTGCTTAAAGTAGACGACACCGAGCGCATTGTGCGCCTCGGAAAAATCCGAATCGATATCGATCGCCTTCCCATAGTATTTTGCCGCTTCATCCAGCTTCCCCTGCATATCGCTGATGATCCCGAGAGCATAGAACGAATTCTTGTTCCCGCTGTCTGTTTGAATGGAGCGATTGAACTCGACTCCCGCGAGCTCGTAATTCTTTTCCTGGAGATGCGACAGCCCCTTCATGTAATACCCTTCCGCCATTTTGCTTTTGTCCACATTACTTCCCGTGGAGGTGCATCCGGCAAGGACAAGAAGAACCACGATCGCCGATGTTCTCATACAAGACACCCCTTTCAAAATGACGATAAAAGCCGCGCGAGGGCTTCCTTCTCCCTGCTCACAACGCTCGTCGCGGTCCGGACATCCTTTTTGGGTTGTTGGGGCGGCGGCTTTATCGTGTCGGCCTTGATTGCCGGGGAGACAACGCTGTCCGGCCGCTTCGCGCTCACAGGCTGTGCTGTTCCGGGCGCGGGCTGACTCGCGGCAGGCTCAGCCGCGGGAGCGGGTTTCTTCCAGGCTTGCGGCTGCGGTTCGGCAGCAGGCGCGGGGCGGACCTCAGACTGCTTCTTGCGGCTGAAGATGGCCTGCTCATCGATCCAGCGGTTCTTCTCCGCCGGGGACACGCCGGCAAGAGGCATTTCATCGAGCACAAAACCCATATCCTCGACAAAACCCCGGGCTTCTTCTTCTACCTGCGCCATGCCTTCTTGAGGAAAAGGGTTGGAAGAATATGAGTAGTAGATCCTGCTGTCCGTCCGGGTGAGATAGAGCGCAATATATGCGGTAATATTGCTCCCCTCTCCGAAGAAGAGGATGTAGCAGCGGGCATCCTCGACGGTCAGGTCCGGCGTAGCCACCTGGTGAATGTTCATGGAGAACAGCACCTTGTTCAGGTTCTTCTCCCTGACGTTCAGATCGGTTATGTTCGGATCGGCATTAAACATATCACAACCCAATATCCAATGATCAAATCCCAAATTACAAATAAATCACAATATTCAAAATGCCAAACTCAACGAGCCATTTGAATTTTGGTAATTGAACATTATTTGGAATTTGGTGCTTGGTATTTGTAATTTCGTCATCATATATCTTCAAAATGCGTCAATCGCTTGAACTCCCGGTAGCGCTCCTCGATCTCTTTATAATCCAGACTGCGGAGCCTGTCAAGGCTGAAAGCCTCGACATTCAGGGAAGCCATCACACTGCCGAATACAACGGCCTTGCGCAGGCTCTCTTCCGAAAAATTCATGGTGCTCGCAAGGTATCCCATAAAACCGCCCGCGAAGGTATCGCCCGCCCCCGTGGGGTCGAACACGGATTCGAGCGGATATGCCGGCGCGCTGAAAACGCTTTTTCCGTTGAACATGAGGGCGCCGTAGCTGCCCTGTTTGACAACGACCGTCTTCGGCCCCATGGCCTGAACGCTCTTGGCCGCCTTCACCAGGCTTGCCTCGCCGGCCAGCTGCCTGATCTCGGCCTCATTGATCGTCAACAGGTCCACTTCCCTGAGCGTCCGCTTGAGGGCGTCAGGCTTGCTCGATATCCAGTAATTCATCGTATCGCACGCGACCAGCTTCGGTTTCTTCACCTGCCGGAGAACATCGAGCTGGATCTCCGGGTCCACGTTTGCCAGGAACACGACATCGGAGCGCTGGTAGTCCTCGGCGATTTTCGGTTTGAATGTCGCCAGGACATTGAGGTCCGTGGCAAGCGTGTGCGCCTCGTTGAGATCATAGCCGTATTCGCCCTTCCAGCGGAAGGTTTCACCCTTCTGCACTTCGAGGCCGCTGATGTCTATATTCCTGCTCTTGAGAAATTGTATATGTTCCCGGGGAAAGTCCTCGCCCACGACCGCGACGAGCCTGACGTCGGCGAAATAGCTTGCTGAGGTGGAAAAATACGTGGCTGAACCGCCGAGGGCGTTGTCAACATTTCCGAACGGGGTCTTGACGGAATCGAGCGCTACCGTACCGACAACGAGCAAACTCACAGAACAAAACCTCCATTGAAAAAGTCAAAAGGCAAATTGCAAAAGGCAAAATGAAAAAGAAACCATAAGCAATTTTACACTCTGCATTTTGCATTTTTCATTTTGACTTCATATACTTCCCGATGATCGGCGCCAGGTCCTTCTTCGTCTTGGCAGGGACCAGTTTCTCCGGCGTCATGATCGTGTTCTTGAGCGCTTCCCCGCATGCGCACGACCTCGCTTGCGGCAGGGTACGGATCGCCTCTCTGATCATTGCCCTGGAGGTTTCAATATTGTGCTTCATGACCGCAAGCACGGCCTCCACGGTCACAGCCTCTTCGCTGTGGTGCCAGCAGTCGTAATCCGTTGCCAGCGCGATCGTACTGTAGCACAGTTCGGCCTCGCGTGCGAGTTTTGCTTCGGTGGCGTTCGTCATGCCGATGACGTCCACATCCCAATTCCGGTAGGTGAGCGACTCCGCCCGCGTGGAGAACTGCGGCCCTTCCATGCACAAGTACGTTCCGCCGCGGTGCACCGAAGCCTTGACAGCGCCCCCTGCCTGAGCGAGGAGTTCGCAAAGCTCGCCGCAGACCGGCTCGGCCATGCCCACGTGAGCTACAATGCCGTTACCGAAGAACGTGCTCCGTCGCTGTTTCGTGTGGTCGTAAAACTGGTCCGGGATCACGATATCACCCGGCTTGATCTGTTCCTTCATGCTGCCGACAGCGCTCACCGAGATGATCCGCTCCACGCCGAGCTTCTTCATGCCGTAAATATTTGCCCGGTAGTTTATGTCGGAAGGCATGATGCGGTGGCCCCTGCCATGCCTCGGAAGAAAAGCCGTCCGCCTGCCGTGGATGGTGCCGACGATAAACTCATCCGAGGGCTTGCCGAACGGGGTCGCGACCCTGACGGTCGTGACCTGCGTAAGTCCTTCCATGTCATAAAGCCCGCTGCCGCCGATGACGCCGATGCTTATTTTTTCAGGCTTAACACTTCTTTTTGCCATTCGCACTGTTCCTAAAATTTTTATTGAACGCAGATTTTCGCAGACGTACTCAGCTCTTGGCTCTTGGGTCATAGCTCTTAACTACCAGCCATCAGCTATGAGCTGATTTACCCCGCTCCGCCTTCCGCAGGATTACCCCTGTACCACTCCCTGTTCCTGCTCCGCTTCCTTCCGCGCTTCCACTCCTTCGAGGAGCTCCACGGGTTTTTCAGGAATGATGGTGGATATGGCGTGCTTGTACACAAGCTGCTGGTTTTCCTGCTTCATGAGGATGACGAAATTATCGAAGCCCTTGATCATTCCCGTGAGCCTCGCCCCGTTCACGAGGTACATCGTCACCGGGATCTTCTCTTTTCGCATCTGGTTCAAAAAAATGTCCTGGAGATTCACCTGCGACTTTCCCATCCACCCCTCCCTGCATCCGGCGTGAGAGAGGAACACGGCCCTTCGGCGGTCCCTTTCCCACTATTTTTTGGTAACCACTCAGATAATCAGGTCAGCCATGGAGCGAAGGTGCAGTAAGCGTGACCCGCGTTGCGAACTTATTACTTACAACCGATAACGTACAACCGTTGATTGTTACCCGTCGTCAGTTATCAGTTGGATTATCAGCACGCTATGCATCAGAGCGAACGGCTGACCTGAGTAGTAATATTTTGTGTAATATTATACTAACTCGTTTTACATTTCAATGTTTTTCTTTATCCGCGCCACGATTTCCTCCGGCCTCGTGAGCCCCGTGATGTCCACCCACGCCGCTTCGGGCTCCCTCCGGAACCAGGTGAACTGGCGTTTGGCATAGCGCTTGGTATCGCGCTTCAGCAGGGCCACGGCATCTTCCCGCGAAGACCGGCCGTGAAAAAAATCCATAAAGTGCTTGTACCCGAGCCCCTGCATCGACGGCAAGGTGTCGGCGTACCCCTGGTCGAACAACCTCCTGACCTCTGCTTCAAGCCCGTCAACGATCATCTGGTCCACCCGCCTCTCTATGCGGGGATAGAGTTCTTTCCGCTCCCGTGTGAGAAAGAGCAGCCGGAATGGGTACGGCCTGTCCCTGAACGCGTGTTCCTGCTGAAAGTCTGATATGGTGCGGTCACGCAGATAGTATACCTCAAGCGCGCGGACCGTGCGCCGGAGATCGTTCGGATGGATCTTGACTGCGGCGGCCGGATCAACCCCCGCGAGCTCCGCATACAAGGCCCCCTCTCCCTGGTCAGCATCTTTCTGCAGGAGCCTGCCCCGAAGTTCAACGTCTGCCGGCGGGCCGTGAAAGAGTCCCCGCATGAGCGCCCGGATATACAGCCCTGTGCCGCCGACCACGATCGGGACGCCTCCCGAGGAAATGATGCCGTCGAGCGCGGCCCGAGCGTCCCGGAGATAGTCGCCCACGCTGTAAGGCTGGGCAGGGTCCGCGATGTCGAGCATGTGGTGATAGACGAGACGTCGCTGTTCCCTGGTGGGTTTCGCCGTGCCGATGTCCATGCCGCGGTAGATCTGCATGGAATCAGCGCTCACGATCTCGGCGCCGAGTTCCTGCGCGAGCAGGAGGGACGCGTCCGTCTTGCCCACGGCCGTGGGTCCGGCGATGATGAGGATGGGGTTATCGGAAGACATGCGAGCGTAATCCAATATTCTATTTGTCGGCCTTGATAGACTTGCGCAACGTAACGGGCTTTACTGCTTTCTTTCTCATCTTCAGGTTGAGCATCTCCACGGTAACGGAAAAGGCCATGGCGAAATAGATGTAACCTTTCGGGACGTGGAAATCAAAGCCTTCGGCGAACAGCGTAACGCCGATGACCACGAGAAAACTGAGAGCGAGGATCTTGATCGTCGGGTGCTTATCGACGAACTCGCCGATCGCGCGGGACGAGAGCATCATCACGATCACTGCAAGCACGATGGCCACGATCATCACTTCGACGTCATTCGCCAGGCCCACGGCCGTGATCACGGAGTCCAGCGAAAAAATGATGTCGAGGACGGCTATCTGGGCCAGGATGGCTGCAAAGCCGGCGGCCGCCTTCGCGCCCCTGGCCTCTCCCTCGCCTTCCAGGCTCTTATGGATCTCGAGGGTGCTCTTCCACAGCAGGAACAGCCCGCCGACGATCAGGATCACGTCCCGCCCGGATATTTCTTCCGTAAGGACAATAAAGAGCGGGGCGGTGAGCTTCATCACCCAGGTGATGGACAGCAGGAGCGCGATGCGGGTGAACATGGCCAGCCCGAGCCCCAGAACGCGCGCCTTGTTCCGCTTTTTGTGCGGTAGCCGCGAAACCAGAACGGAAATAAAGATGATATTGTCAATACCGAGCACGATCTCAAGCGCGGTCAGCGTTATGAGCGCAATCACCGACTGGGGATTCATCAACCATTCCATAATATGACCTCACCTTGAACGGGAATAAGGGATGTAGCTACATCCTCTTGAACATCTTCTTTATCTCATCCATAGAGAACCGCACCACCGTCGGCCTGCCGTGCGGGCAGGTGTGCGGCATGCGGCAGGAGAAGAGGTCCTGGAGCAGATTCTCCATTTCCCTCCGGTCAAGATGCCGATGGACCTTGATCGCCGGATGGCAGGCCATCACGCTCAAGACATTGTCACGAAGCCGGTCTATCCTCGTACTCTCTCCATGAACGGTGACTTCATCGATAATATCGCGAAGCAGCTTCTGGTAGTCCGCGCCGACAAGGAGCGCCGGCACGGCCTTGATGACGAACGTTCCGTTGCCGAAGTCCTCCACGATGAACCCGAGTCTGTTCAGCTCAGCGAGATGCTCCGAGAGACGACTGCCCTCTGCCGGGCCGATCTCGATCTGCACGGGAAGGAGCAGGTCCTGGACAGGGACAGGGACCGTGCCGTTGCCGGACTGGTCCTGGAGCTTTTCGAAAAGCACGCGTTCATGCGCCGCGTGCTGGTCGATGATCCACATTCCTTCGGAAGACTGCGCCACAATGAAGGAATCGTGGACCTGCGCCAGAGGGACAAGAAGTCCCGCTTGAGGAACGCTCTCGGCGACTATCGCCGTTCCATTCCCCTGTCTTCTGCCCCCTCTCCTTTTATCTTCCCCCTCGAAGGGGGAGTGATTCACGCGGACCGCGGATGGAGCTTCCTGCGACGCGGATGAAGCGGAATCCGGCTCCGGAAAAGAGACCGGAGAATCCGTCCTTCGGCGCCCGTAGGGACGCATCATCGGCTTTCCTGCCAATGAAACCTCTTGCGCGGCTTGTTTCTGAAGATAGCCGGAAACAGCCTCTCGTACTCCCTGCACGTTCGCCCCGAACGCAGGAGTCCCGAACGCGCTCAGCCCCTCCCGAATGACATCACGAAGAAGATCGTGGATCTGGGACTGATTGAAGAACCGCACCTCGGCCTTGGCCGGGTGCACGTTCACGTCCACGAGATGCGGCTCGATCTCGATGAAGACAAAGCCGACCGGATGCCGGTCGCGCATAAGCATGTCGCCGTACGCGCTGTAGAGCGCGTGCGTGAGAGACGGATTTTTGACGAAGCGGCGGTTCACGTAAAAATCCTGATACGTGCGGTCAGCCCGCGTGTAGGCCGGGCGGGCGATGAGACCCGTTATCCGCACGCTGTCCCTTCCGCCGGAAAATTCCATCAGATTCTCCGAGATGTCGTTGCCGTAGAGCTGGAACGACCTCTCCTTCATGTTCAAGGAGGATGGAAGATCAAGCACCGTCTTCTTGTTATGGGTGAGTTTGAACCGGATATGCGGATGCGCCATGGCCTGATGGGTAACCGCGGACAGGATGTGAGAAAACTCGGTCCCCGGGCTCTTCAGGAACTTGAGCCGGGCCGGTGTGTTGAAAAAAAGATGGGCTACTTCGATGGACGTGCCCTTTGGAGCAGCGGCCTCGGACGAGGATGTGACTTTTCCGCCTTCGATCTCAACCATCACGCCTGACGAGGCGCCGCTTTCCGAGGTGATCATCCTTACGTGGGCAACGGAGGCGATGCTCGAGAGCGCCTCGCCGCGGAACCCCATGGTGCGGATGGCTTCGAGATCAACGTCGCTCGTTATCTTGCTCGTGGCATGGCGCAAAAAGGCGTTCAGCGCATCGTCTTTCGACATGCCGCTCCCGTTGTCCATCACGCGGATCAGGCGCCTGCCGGCCTGCTCGATATCGATGAAGATCTCCGTCGCGCCCGCGTCGACGGAGTTCTCGATCAGCTCCTTGACCACGGACGCAGGCCGCTCCACCACTTCGCCCGCCGCGATCTTGTTCACAATATGGTCGGGAAGTATTTTTATTATGGAAGACATGGTATTACGGAAGTCAGGAGACAGGAGTCAGTAGTTAAGAATCATGACCTAATATTATCTCCTGGCTCCTGGATTCCGGCTTCTGACTCCTCTTCAAAACTTCAGCTT
>DATDRO010000221.1:0-2553 GCA_035291685.1 Nitrospirota bacterium
CGCGACAGCAGCGGCGTGTCCCTGGGATCTATCATTTGCACGACGTCACTAATGACGCGTGCGTGTGCGGTTTGATCACTGTAAGTTGTTTTTGGTTGATCGTATATTGTCATTTTTCCCTCCAAATTTCTTTTTGCATCATTACTTCGTCATTGCGAGCGAAGCGAAGCAATCTCCCGGCCTGACTGCAGGATTTTCTTACTTTGGTGGAGATTGCTTCGATCGGCCTCATATTCATTCGGCCTCCTCGCAAAGACGGTGAAACATTCTCAATTCAGAATTCAGCATTCAGAATTCATAATTGGTTTTTTTTTAATCCCTTATCCCTTATCCCTTATCCTTCATCCTTTTCACCACACTTCCATCCCTCTCTTCCTGAACTCCCGCTTCAGCTCCATCAGCCCGGCGATATCGCCGGGCCGCAATTCGCCGACACGCTTTTCATACTCTGCGCGCAGGTCCGGCGCCGGCAGCCCGCCGCCCGAAGGCTGGATCACGTGGCTGGCGCGGGATTGCGGAGTTGGCGCTCCCCCCTGCGCCAACTCCGCCAAGTCAGCAAGCAGCCGCAGCGCCTTGGGGCTGCTGCCGACCTCGGAGCCTTGCAGGAGGCGCAGCGCTGCGCGAAAAGCAGAAGCCGCATCAGCGGCTTCTGCTGAATCGCCATTGCGAGCCGTTGCAGGCGGCGTGGCAACCCCCTCCATGGACTTCACGGAAGATCCCGCATCTTCAGGGCCGGAAACTGGCGCCGGTTCCTCCGGAGAACCGGCAACCGGATCCGTTAGCGGCGCAGGTTCCGGGCGTGATTCCAAGGCCTTGACTACCCGGTCCATCGCGCGCGCCTCGACTCGCTTTTCGAAAGCAGTCGGCTTCCTTACAATGCGGTTCTTCTCCTGTGATTCCGGCTGAACGTCCCCCTCATCGGGCGATGCCGTTTCGCCCCCTTGCTCAACCTTGATGTCTTCCATTTCATCCATGCTACGCCTCCTTTAGGTGGGTAGAGAACTAAGTTGATCTTTTTCGTACTGCATCCTCTGAGTTCTCTTAAACGTTCGGCGGCAATAACACTTAGGATTCTCAACAGGCTCAACCGCCGAACGTAGCGCACAATATAGCACGGACGTTCTGGATTATTGGGATTCGGCAGTGGAAATCAAGGTGCTGGACAAAACTCACCATAGAAACTACCGCTTAACAAAACTGGCAATTCCCTCTTCCATAAGGGCAAGACATGTTATTATCTTTAAGAGACAGGGAAATAATACCGAGGCGTCGAGAGGGAAAGGGTGTTCGAAGTAACCGACGTTCGTGGGTATAAAGCCATATGTTCGGACGAGATCGGGTATGGAAAAATATGTGCAAAGCGATCTTGGATGAATGATGAAGAATGGCTTAATCGAACGAAACGGGCAATCACAAATCCTGATATTGGCATTTTCACAGACGCAGACTATTCAGATAGGGAAGTCTATTATCTCTTCGTTAAAGGTGTGCGTATCAGGTATTTGAAGGTTGTCGTTAGATTCAATGAACGTCGAGTAGGACACGTTGTGACAGCAACGCCGGCAAACAGCGGAAAACCTGGAGAAAGACAGATATGGTCAGCCCAAAGCAATTGATCTCGCCTTCAAAGCTAAAAACTAAATATTTGGCCTCATTTTCTGGTCACGAGCCATTCTTTTTCTTTTATGATAATGAGGCTGATGAACTTGTCATCATGCTAATTTCGCCAGATACTGAAACAACAGTCCACTATGTCGATAAGAATGTGGGTATCTTGTTCCAACCTGATAATCTAGAAATTGTTGGCCTGCAAGTTGAGGGCTTCCAAAAAAGCTTCATTCCAAGTCACAATTCTCTTCAAGACGCCTGGAAATTAAGCAGCAGTAAGGGTGTGCCGCTCGACAATTTAGGCGATTTGAGCATGTTTATTAGAGAAAAACAGATTACTTTTGCCCTTAAAGTAATACGGGCCTCTAAGCCCGTATTAGGTAAGCCAGCGAAGAAATTAGAAGAAGCGTTAGAGTACGCATAGGCCAACCGCTAGTTCAAAAGCCAGGTGGGGATCAACTAACCGATACCAATGCTCGTGCCCATGCTCTGCGTGGGCATTTATCATCTTGGCGCTCGGCGCCACTATTTCGGAGATAACTTCCGCGGAGCGGGGGAAAATCGGTTCCCACGGGACCGTGCGAACCTCGGAACCGAGGAGGTACAGGACACCGAAGTCCTTAATGATTAGCTTTCTCCGTGATTTAGTGTCTCCGTGGTTATCCTTTTTTCCCATCGCCAACGATCGCGAATCGAGCGATAATAAGCCATGGAAAACGAAACCCCTGTGTGGCGCGACGTAATGATCGCCATAGGGTTTGTCACCATAATCGGTTTCCTCGTAGTACTTGGCATCTTCATTATCTTCCCGCGCCTGGGGCCTCGGCCCACGCTCACCCCGCTGGCGGTCATCCCCTCGACCACGGGGACCTCCAGCATAACGCCCGCGGCCAGCCGAACCGCGACCCCCGAACCGACCCACACCTCCTTGTTCGAGCCTACCGC
>DATDRO010000222.1:0-9579 GCA_035291685.1 Nitrospirota bacterium
TTTTACCCTGCACGCGTACAGCGCCTATCGCTCACGGCTGACCTGAGCGCCTGAGTAGTTACAAAAAAGGGTCGAAATGAAGAGAATGCTGGACCTCAAACGGCTGATTTTTAATCTTGCAGCGCTCGTTGACCTCGGGCAGGAGGTGACATCCTCCAAAGGGTTCAACGAGAGGATGAAGACCGCCCTGTATGTCGTGACGGGCATGTTTTCCGTGCCGAAGGCGGCGCTGCTTCTCTATAACTCAAAGAGCCGCAGCCTCGACCTCCTTACCTCGAAAGGCCTCCGGGAGATCCGTGAAGCATCGTTCTCCTTCCAGGCAAACCAGATAAAAACGTTCGCGATGAACGAACCGTATGATATTCATGCGCTGAGAAAGACGTCGCTCTATAACACCTGTCAAGACCTGTTTGCACGGTTTCAAACAAAGACCTTTATCCCGCTCTATGCAAAAAATGAGTTTGTGGGCGCGATCAGTCTCGGCAAGAGATTATCGCGGACGTCGTACCTCCGGAGCGAAAAGGACATGCTCAAGGTGATCGCGCATCAGCTCGCGGTGACATTACATAATTCGAGCCTGTTTGCGGAGCTTACGAGCAAGGTACGCGAGAACAAGAGATTGTACGAGGACATGCGGCGGATTTACGAGGAGACCATCCAGGCATTTGCCGCCGCGATCGACGCCAAAGATGAATATACAAAAAACCACTCCTTCCGGGTGGCAAGCTACGCCGTGGCGATCGCACGGGAGCTCGGGTGGAAGGGAAAAGAGGTCGAGGCCATTTATGTCGCGGGCCTTCTCCACGATATCGGCAAGATCATCATCGACCGGAGCGTGCTCAACAAGGGAGAAAAGCTGACGGCTCTTGAGCGAAACGAGATAAAAAAACATTCTCAGATCTCGTATGACATCCTGACGAAGATCAAGTTCCCCTGGGCGAACATCGCGGATTTCGTAAAGCACCATCATGAGCGAATGGACGGCAGCGGTTATCCCGACTCGCTCGCGGGGACGGAACTGAGCGACGGGGTCAAGGTCCTGGCGCTTGCCGATGCCTTTGATGCCATGACGACGGACCGGCCGTACCGGGGAAAGCTTTCACTGGTGGAAGCATTTCGAGAAGTAAAGAATGGCGCCGGAACGCAGTTTGACAGTAAGATCGCGGATGTTTTTTTCAATCTGCTGCAGCGGGAAATGAGGGGAGAGGTCAAAGGGGTCGGGATACTTCCTCATTTGCATACGAGCGGGGCATTTAATCTCGACAGGCTTAGTTTACGTTCGGATATATATCCTGCCAGGCGCGATCAGTAATTTCAGTTAGAGAACAGCGTCCTCCTCAGGTTCCTCAGTTCTTCATCTTGGTCCTAACCACAGAGTTCACAGAGTTTTTTGAATATTTAAAATATTTTTCCTCAGTGTGCTCTGTGGTTAAGTTTTGCCTGCGCCCAGCGTTTACGAGTGGAACCGCGAGTGCAGGGTGTGGTTTCATTTTATTCTCTTGCATGGTTCCCTTCAGATAAGATGCGGTTTTGGCAAAAAGAAGATTATCCCCGCAGATGGCAGTTTACAAAATGGCCGTTGCCGAGATCGGTTGCGCGCGGCACGACCTTGTCACACGGCTCAAAGCGGTAAATGCAACGGGTATGGAATCTGCAGCCGGCCGGTATCTGCGTCGGGCTCGGAATATCGCCTTTCAGCAGGATGTGCTTCTTTTTAACCGTCGGGTCGGGGACAGGAATATCCGCGAGCAGGGCTTCGGTGTAGGGATGCGAGGGATTTTTGTAGATCTCCTCGGCCGGCGCTATCTCGACGATGATCCCGAGGTACATGACAGCCACGCGATCGGAAAAATACCGGACAAGGTTCAGATCGTGGGCAATGAACAGAAACGACAGACCCATGCCTTTCTGTAACTCCCCCAGAAGGTTCACGATCTGCGCCTGAACAGAGACGTCGAGCGCCGAGACGGGTTCATCGGCAACGATGAACGACGGCTTGCTTGCGAGCGCGCGCGCTATGCCGATCCTCTGGCGCTGGCCGCCGGAGAATTCATGCGGATAGCGGCTCAGGGCGTCCGCTGAAAGTCCCACTTTGGCGAGCAGGGCCGCCCCCTGTTCTTTTAGTCCGCTCCCTTCGGCGATCCGGTGGATCACCAGCGGCTCGGTGATGATGTCCTGGATCCGCATCCGCGGGTTGAGCGAGGCAAAGGGATCCTGAAAGATGATCTGCATGTCCTTGCGAAGGGCCCTCAGCTCTTTCTTGCCGAGGGCATTCAGATCCCTGTCTCTGAAAGATACCATTCCCGACGTGGGCGGCAGCAGGCCGAGGGCAAGCCTCCCGAGCGTTGATTTCCCGCATCCGCTCTCGCCCACCAGCCCCACGACCTCTCCCCGGGCCACGGTCAGGCTTACGCCGTCAACCGCCTTTGCCTCAACGGTCTTGCCGAGTCCGGCTTTGACCGGGAAGCTTTTGTAGAGGCTTTCGATCTGAAGAAGCGTATCGTTCATAGAGCAATAACCGACCTCAAGTTTTTTCGTCCCTCATCCCTCGTCCATCGACCTTCGGCCTGTCACTTCGCTTCCCAGCACCTTACCAGATGGCCGGGCTTTATTTCTCTGAGCGTCGGCTCAACCTCACACTCGCCTGTTTTGATGTCGCAGCGGGGAGCGAACGTACAGCCGGGAGGCAGATCATGCAGCCTCGGCACGCTTCCCGGAATCGTCTTCAGCCTTGTCCGTCTGGCCTCGCCCGGCCTGGGGATCGAGGCCATGAGCCCCCTCGTGTAGGGGTGCAGGGGATTCGCGAAAAGCTCCGCGGTATCCGCCTGCTCAACGACCCGCCCCGCGTACATCACCGCCACCTCATGAGCCCGCTCGGCGATAAGGCCGAGGTCGTGCGTGACAAGGACCATGGCCATTCCCATCTCCGCCTGTATCCGGCCCAGGAGCTCCAGAATGTGCGCCTGGATCGTGACGTCAAGGGCGGTCGTGGGTTCGTCCGCAAGAATGAGGGACGGCTTGCACGCAATTGCCATGGCGATCATCACGCGCTGGCGCATGCCGCCCGAGAGCTGGTGGGGGTACTCGTGCACGCGCTTCTCCGGGGAGGGAATGCCCACGGAGCGAAGCAGCTGGACCGCGGCATCGAGGGCCTCATGTTTTGTAACGGAGAGGTGTGTCGTGAGCACCTCTGCGATCTGGTTTCCCACGGTAAAGACGGGGTTGAGCGCCGTCATGGGCTCCTGAAAGATCATGGATATCTTTGACCCGCGGATCTTTCTCATTTCCTCCGCCGGGAGAGAGCGCAGGTCCCGGCCTTCGAAATAGATGTTTCCCGATACGATCCTGCCCGGAGGCGGGACGAGGTTGAGTATAGAAAGGGCCGTTACGGTCTTTCCGCAGCCTGACTCACCGACGAGGCCGAGCACGCGTCCCTTTTGGAGCTGGAGACTCAGATTTTCGACGGCTTTGATGACGCCTGATCGGGTGAAAAAATGCGTGGTGAGGTTCTGTATATCAAGGAGATTCAACGATGCGGCTCCGATCACGGATTTTGAGGTTTTACAAAATTCAGATAGGTCTTCACTGCAGCGTTAGCCGGGTCAAACCGAAGCGCTTCCCTCCACTCTTCTTCGGCCAGGCCGTAGAACCCGCGCGAATAGTAGGTGATCCCCAGGTGCAGCCGCGCCGGAATATATTGCGGATTTATTTCCTTCGCCCGGTTAAATTCCTTGATGGCATCGTCGTGCAGACCCTTGTCTCTGAGCGCGATACCGAGCTGGGTGAGGATGTCCGCAAAGGTCGGCGAGAAACGGAGGGCCTTGCGATATTCTTCTATGGCATCGTCCAGGAGACCCAATTGAGCATAGATGTTGCCGACCCTCAGGTGCTCGTTCGCGAGCTTGCCCCGTACGTAGGGGTCTATGGCCTTCGGCGCCGTGCGGGTAAGCCGTGCGGCGTTTTCAAAGACCTCGCGGGATTTTTCATATTTTCCGAGATCACTAAATGTGATCGCGAGGTTGAGCGAGGCCTCCGTGTAGCCGGGATTCAGCTCGAGCGCTTTTTCGAACGCCGAGACCGCGTTGTTCAGCCGGTCGGTCTGGTTGAAGATGATGCCCATTTTGTTGTGAATGTCGGCAAAATTGGGGTTTAGCTTCAATATCTGCCCGAATGCGCCCTCGGCGGTTTCGTAATCCCGCTTGTCGAACGCATTCATGCCCTGCTCATAGAGCTCATCAATCTTCACATTCATATTCTCTCCGCATGCAGACGGTTCAAGGGATACTTTTTAAAAATGTAGCACACGACGACATGATATGTCAATGTAAAACAAGGTCCGAAAAATAGACATTGAAGCTCGCAGGCAAGCCCTTTGCTGCGCCGCTGTTCGTGCCGAAATAATCGAGTGCGGCGTTTTCGTGGATTCCCGTGAGCCTGGCCTGATAGATGAATTTACATGACGCGTGGTCTATTTTTTGGAAGATGAAAGCATTTTTGAACAGACTCCCGGTATTTTTTGGTGAATGCTATTTTTTGAAACGCTCTTTAAATTAATTATAGAAGGACAGGACAAAGAACGCAGTATTGCCGGACAATTGAACAGCGCCGGGTGTGGTATCCTGACAACAAATTCGATCCGAAAAGGTCATTTTTACCACACCCGTCGTTCTGATATAAAACTTAACGCACTGTTTATTTAACGCTTTTTATTTACCGTCTGTGGCATGTGTATTGCTAATCTATCGTCAGTCAAGTGAAAGGAATGCGTGAATGCTGAGATTCCAACGAACAATTAAAGCCGCGATGCACTGTGAAGGCATCGGTCTTCATACAGGCAAGAAGGTGAGGATGTCGCTCAAGCCTGCGCCTATCGATACCGGCATTATATTCAAGCGTACGGACCTCGGAGGAACCGAGATCAAGGCTGTTGCGGCCAATACCGCGGCCACGAGCTATGCCACGACACTGTGCGAGAACGGCGCATCCGTAAAGACCGTGGAGCACCTGCTGGCTGCGTTTGCGGGGCTCGGCATAGACAATGTCTCCGTTGAGATCGACGCGGAAGAGGTCCCGGTCATGGACGGGAGCGCCGCGCCTTTTGTCAAACTTATTGCAGATGCCGGCGTCCTGGCGCAGGAAAGACCCAGGCCGGTGCTCAAGGTAACAAATCCGGTCTTTGTGCGCGAGGGCAACAAACAGATCGCCATCTGGCCTTCCGACAAGCCGAGCATTTCATACTTCATTGATTTCAACCATCCCCTGCTCAAAGAACAGAGCCTCCACTTCCCGGTTTCGGAAGAAGGGTTCCTGCGCGAGATAGCGGACGCACGCACGTTCGGCTTCATGAGCGACGTGCAGGAGCTCTGGGCGAACGGTCTTGCCATGGGCGGTTCCATGGACAACGCGGTAATTCTCGGCGAAAAGACGGTGCTGAACAAAGAGGGCCTCCGGCACAAAGATGAATTCGTCCGGCATAAGATATTGGACCTCATCGGCGATCTCTCACTCGCGGGCATGCCGATCCTCGGCCATATTGTTGCGCACAAGTCCGGCCATGGTTTGAACAAGCTCATGGTCAGCAAGCTCTTGAGCAGTCCGCAGAGCTGGATCGTGCTCGGCTCCGAAGAGGCTGCTGAGAAACCCCGGGAAGTCCTTTACCGGCAGCAGATGGCATTGTAGTACGACGCGAGGCTCTATACGGAAACCCGGCAGAGAAGCATCTCAGCCGGGTTTTTGCGTCTTTAGGACAATCTAAACATCCTTCCTGTTCACATCCATGATGATTATTGTCTCTCAATGTTCATGTTTTTATTTGCCTTTAAGGATTATTTTCATTATACTTTGGTTTGAGGTCAGGCAAACAATTTATTTTCAAGGAGGTCATTGGAGAGATAATGAGAAGACCTTTTGTGCTCATGATACCTGTTTTTGCAATTCTGTTTGTCGGCTGTGCCCCCGCGGTCAAGACAGAGAAGACAGACATGCCGCGCGCGCGCAACCGGGGCTCGCTGACCGTCGTTGTCAAGCGTTCATCAGAAGACGTGACCGCCGCAGAGGCATCCCGTACGAAACAATTATTGAGCGAGAAATTCAAGCTCGCAGGTTTCAGTCATGTTGATATGGCAAGTACGACGGATGGCGCTACGCAATCAATTGAGTTAATGATCACGAAATATGAGCACGCAAGTTCAACACAGACGGGATGCGCTGCCAGCGCGGCAGGCTGCATCTATATCTGCCCGTTGTTTGCTCCGTGCGCGTTCCTCCCCGGCTACCATGATCCTCAGTTCGAGATCATGGCCGAGGTCTCCGCGCACAAAAACGGCCGGCTGGCGTTCAAAAAGGTCATGTCGGAAAAATCCGTGTCAAAGGCCAATCTGGTAAACGTTGGAAATGTGGAATTCAAGGACAAGCTGGAAGAACTGACCCTCCACAACTTTGCGGTCACACTCGTGTCGCAGTGGGACAAGCGATGAGCCGGGAATGTTGGTGGTTGAGGGGTTGATGGAACGGGTGAGCCGGGCGGAGCTGTTCATTCCGTCCTTCCTCTGTTCGGCGCAAGCGGTTAGAACCGGATCGTAAGCGCGAGCATATTTCCGCCCCGTTCGTCCCGGTAGTATGAAATGCCGTATTGATTTTGCAGATTGTTCATAAATTCCTGCTCCGCGCGGCGGTTGTACTTGTGCGCCCCGCTTGCCGCGTTGTAAATATTCCCCAGATACCATCCCGACTCGAAGAATAAGAGTATCCCTCCAGTCACGTTGTTCTTATGATGAAATGCCTCTATCGTGGCCCAGATAAAACTGCCGTTCAGCAGGAACGAAACCGCGGCGTCGCTCTTCCTTCCAATATAAAGCTGTCCTGCTCCCGGCAGGAGGGCAGAAAGGCCTGCGGCAACTGTCGGAGATTTCCTCGGTATCTCCGGATACTTTTTTGATTCTTCCGCCAGCTCGTAAGCCTGTTTGCGCAGCGGAGAGTCGGGAGGCAGTTTCCGGAACTCTTCTCCCGCCCGTTGCCAGTCTCCCTGCCGGAGGTAGGACAAGCCCATCTTGATCCTCGCGGCGTCCGCCTGGGAATCATTGGGATACGAGGTGAGAAAAATTTCCAGCACGCTGATCGCCTGGTCGTAGTCTTTTTTTTGATAATAGGTCTCGGCGAGCATGAACAGGGATCTCGGCCCCGTCTCTTCTTCCCGGTACTGGTCCGAGAGTGCCCGGAACCGGTCAATGGCCTGAGTGAACTTTTCACCCTTATAGTACGACATGGCTATCTGATACCGGGCTTTTTTTGCCAGCGGGTGCTTTGGGTAGAAGAAGATCACCCGTTCATATTCCGTGATGGCGCGATAGTAATCGCCCTGCTCATAGAGATGGTCGGCAAAGGAAGCGATCTTCTCCGGCGAAGATTCCTGTGCGTGAACACCGGATACGTGCCAGAGAAGTCCGGCACAGAGAATGAAGAGGAGGAGGGCGGTTCTTTTCATTTTTTATACCACCAGAAGTCGTTATTTTCGACCGGGTCGATGAAACGGTAGCGGTTACCCATCTTCCGCGCGGGCGCGAAGTCCTGCTCGTCCGCTTCGTGCATCAACCGGTCTGCGGTCATGATGATCCCGATGAAGGGACCATGCTTGCGCATGGACTGAATGCTGTACTGCGAGCACGTGGGATACAGGGGACAGCGGTCGCCGTCCACGGGAGAGATGTATTTTTGGTAGAGTTTTACCAGCCAGACAAACGGCGTGCCGGCGATGGAATATTCTGTCGGACCTGTTTGTTTTGACGGGGAAAGCTCCGTGTCCGCTGCCGTTGTGAGAGCGGGCGCATCGCCGGTTGCGGACCAGGGACCCCACGGCAGGGCCTGTGCCGCCGTTGTTGGAAGGATGAAGACCGCAACCATGATAAAAGCGATTTTTGCCATTAAGCCCTTTCCGTTTTTGATCATTTTGCCCAGGGCAGTCTCGATACGAGGCTGTCGCAGGCATACTGCGCCACGATCATGAAGCTCACCGGTCTTCCCCGCACCACTTCGGTCGCGAGCGTCCCTTCGCCCGCGCCATGCCATATCACCTCGCCGCTTTCGGCATCCCATATCTGCGCATGGATATCAACGGTAGATTGCCGCGTTTTGAGAAAGGAGATGCCCAGCACGTTTATGCGGTCATAGGTCTCCTGCTGGAACCTGAGCAGTTTTGGGAGAAGAACATATTTCGCGCCAAGGGCGCGACCAAGCTTCTGAAGGGTGTCCCTCCGGAGTATGGAAGTATCATCAAAATCCCTGATCATTTTCTGGTACTCTGCCCACATCTCTGCCTTGTTGACGGCGCCCTGAAAATAATCCAGGGGCAGTATTTTCGGGCCGGCTTTCTGCTTTTTCAGGGATTCATAGAGAAGCCCCGCGATCGTTTCCCGGTAGATCTGCTGGGAGGGATCGAACGGTATCGTCACTGCCGGCAGAATAGCCATGCCGTTTCCGGTGAAGGAATCCGCGGTTAACCTCGGCGAGACATAGAGCTCCCAGGAATATTTTGTTTCTGCCGGGGGCTTCGCGCAGCCTGCGGCTGCTGCAAGCATCATGAGGATTATAACGATCCGATAACGCATTGGGTCCTCCTTACCACAGATATTTCAGCGGATCCTGCGGGATGCCGTTCTTTCTTATTTCAAAGTGGAGGTGGGGGCCTGTTGTCCGGCCGGTATTGCCCACCCTGGCGATGACCTGTCCTTTTTTTATCCGTTGCCCCTTTTTTACGAGAGTTTGTGAGCAGTGCCCGTAAATAGTGGTGAAGGAATCCTTGTGCGAGACAATGACAAATTTGCCGATGTATTCTCCCTCGCCGGTATCTGTCACGACACCGCTAGCCGCTGCGGCGATACGCGTGCTCTCAGCCGCGGCGAGATCAACCCCCGTATGCCTGCCCCGGAATCCGCCCACCGGGTGTTTGCGCATGCCCATGGTAGATGTGATCCTGCCCGGGAGCGGCGAGCCGAAGATGCCGCGCAGGCCGTAAGAGGCGGACATTTCTTCGGTCAATTGCACGGGCCTCGCCCCGGGGATGAAGAGTTCCACGCCCGGCGGAAGGATGTGCTTTTCCCGAAGATTGTTCATGGTCATGATCGCCGCCTCAGAAACAGCATACAGGCTCGAAAGGGTCCGGACGCTGTCAACTCCGTCGGTCCTGTGGAGGACGCCTCTCTGATTGGGTATGCGGATCATCTGTCCGAGGGCGGCCTGCAGTTTTTTAAGGTCCTGATTTGCGCCGACGATGGTGTCGATGTCGACATGATACTCCCGCGCCATCTTCCAGAAATTTTCCTTGTGTTTTACCGAGCGCTCGGTTATTTCAAGGCCGGCCGCTTTCCACCCTTCCGCGACCTGCGATTGCTTCACTGTCCGTGACCGCACGATCCAATGCTCGATCTGGATCGCCAGCGCTCCCGCACAGAGCAAGAGCACGAGAGACGCAGGGACCGCCCATCGGATGGTCCGGGACTTGACCCATTTTGGCAAGCGGTTTTTCAAAAAATGAAAATCTGAGATCATCAACGGTCACCGGCCATTCTGTTTCAAGTATTCTTC
>DATDRO010000223.1:0-2617 GCA_035291685.1 Nitrospirota bacterium
GGCCGGTGCCGGGACGGAACGCGATGCCCTGCACATTGCGATGTCCGTAAGTGAAGATGCGCGGATCGCCGCCGGCGGGCGTTTTGTTGCCCGGCGCGGCTGCACCGTTGCGATCTATCCGCAATACCTTGCCGCCCAGGCGGCTGAGGTCCTGCGGCAGTGAACCGTTATGGTTGTCGCCGGTTGTAACGTACAGGAATCCGTCGGAGGGGCTGAAGCGAATGCGTCCGCCGCTGTGAGTCCCCCCACCACCCCAGCGATTGGCTCTGTTCTTAAAAGGGATATCGGTGACGATGTCTTTGCGATCGCTGACCGTGGTATATCCCCTGTCGACCGTTAGACGAACGACGCGATTAGTCTCCGGCTTGCTCAGTTTCGATGCCATGTAGACATAGACAAAGCGGTTGCGGGCAAAATCCGGATCGACGGCCACGCCGTGCATGCCGCTCTGGCCGCGGCAGAAAAGATCGCCGGCCACAACTGCGGAGCCTTTCGTGCCGAACAAGCGTTGGACAGTCCCGTTTGCACGGCGCACCGACAGTCCGCGGCACTTTTCGGTAAACAGCATGGCGCCGTCAGGCGTGAACGCCAGATCCCAGGGGTTGCTCAGCCCGGACATCAAAACCGAACGGCTCAATTGGGGCCCGCCGCCTGACGCGGTTGACGGCACTGTGACAGTAGAGGCGTTCTGGTTGCGATTGCAGCCGCCAACAGCCGCTGTCAGGAAGACCGCAAAGAGTGCAGTCAAGGCAAATGTCGTTAACCTTTTCATAGCTGTCGCTCCTTGTCCGTATTTTCTTGCGCTACGACTTGAAGTTGAAGGTAAAGGGCTTCCCGGTTTGCGCGCCATGCTAATATCATACACTCATCTTGCAAAGTTGCAGTCCTAACCCCATATCTCACCCATAAACCCCTCCGAATGCACCGCACCCGAGATCATGAATTCAGTATGCTGAATCACGAAATGATCAGGCCTTTTGACTGAAACAACTTAAGAAAAGCGATTTTTCTCCGATAAGGCAATATGGTAAGAAAGCTCTCTCCCTGTTGCATCGACTTCCCCCCGGCAAGAGTGAAGGCAAGGAGCTCATTTATGGGCAGGGACGGTTTTCGTTTAGAGGCGGGGAAACCTCTATGCAGCCGTTATCATGCCTCGATGCGGAGGCGGCGGAAGGCCGCCCTGCAGCGGCGTTTTATACGCCCGTGGAATGAGTTGACGGGCAAAAGAGGGAAATCATGCATGTACTGTCGATTCCTTGTTTAATTATGGCGTCGATAAATTTTTATGTGGGCGCCTACTATCTGTTTTTCCACATAAAGAGGCCGCAGATAAAGGAGCATCTTCCTTTTGCCCTCCTGTGTCTGAGCGTAGGGTTTTATGATCTGTTCTGTATCGGGCTCTACAATTCGCTCTCGCTTCATGACGGCATCTTCTGGCAGAGACTCCAGTTTCATTCCGTAATTGCAATATCCATTTTTTCAATATGGTTCACTGGTATTTTCACGGAGCAAAAAGGCAATAGAGTGATTCCATTTTCTATTGGCTGGTTCATAATCATTTTTTTTGCATCGTTGTCAGCAAGTCCGGACGTTTCTCTTTCTCCGGCCAACCCTGCCGTAAAGAATGTACAATTGCCTGATTGGCTGAATATCACATACCAGGAAAGCGCAATAGGCATTCTTTATCAGATCGAAATACTATCGGCCGTAATCGCGTACACATACCTCTTCTACCTTTTCATGAGGTATTACCGGAAAACCCGGAACAAGATCGTGCCTCTCATTTTTGTATGCCAATTCGTCTATTTTGCCGGAGTGGTCAATGATTCCCTCGTAGCCTTGGAGTTCTATTCTTTTGTTTATATCAGCGAATATGCATTTTTCTTCATCATCGTGTCCATGGCTTACGCGTTGCTCGCCAAATTCGTGGACTTGCATACGGCATTTGAAGAACTGAACGCCGGCCTCGAACAAAAGGTTCACGAGAGAACCCGCGAAATACTGGAAGCTCAATCTCAGATCAAGCGGCTTGAAGGGATCATTCCCATCTGCATGTACTGCAAGAAAATTCGTGACGACCGGGCAAGCTGGCATCAACTTGAGCAATATATCACCGAAAACTCGGAAGCCCGGTTCAGTCATGGAGTATGCCCTGAATGTCGGGAGAAAATCAGTTTCGATATGAATCACTGAGTGGGAAAAGCGGGACTCAAACGGAAACGAGGGATCAGGTAACATGGGATCTAGAAGACTTGAACTGTCTTCACACTCTTCCAGTCCCCATGTCCTGACTCCGTGGGTCACACGGCTGCGAGAAAGAATAGCAACAGATGATTTTTCATGGTCGTGACTTGTTGTTTCCTTCCCTGAACAATTAAGGGAGTCTGCCATTGATCCCAGAAATTCCGAATCTATGAGCCCCACTCGATGACGCTGCGACCAAAATCCACGTGGTAGCGAAAATTTTTCAGGAAGTCCATTCCCAGGAGACCGTCATACCCCTCACCGCCGCTGCCGGGCAGGACTGACGTCCGGACGTGAGGCAGAGAGCGGGACCCGACGTTGAGCGAATCAGCCACGAACGAGTAGGAGCTGACAGAACGACCATCCGCGACCG
>DATDRO010000224.1:0-10530 GCA_035291685.1 Nitrospirota bacterium
ATCCGCGAGCCTCGAAAGAGCGCGGGACGCCATTGGCGACGGAATGGCGGAAAGAAGGTCCTCCATCCCGATCCGTATTTCTTCGCGGTGTTTGAACCTCCTGATAACATCGAGTTTTTCAGGGACGTCCCCCGCTTTATCCAGGGCAGCGGTAAGTTCCCTGTCGAGCAGCGCGGTTGCCCCCACGCTCAATGACCGGCTCGTATCGAGCAGGTCATCCAGGAGTTCAGGGCTCACAACCAACATCCTCGAAAAGTACTCGCTGTTCGCGAATAGAGCGATGAGGACCTTGATCGCCATGCCGTCCTGCTTGACAAGCGATTGAAACGCGTCCCACGAACCCTGGGCCGCAAGAAATGACTCCAGATGGTTGAGCGCCTGATCGGGGTCAGGAGACGAAATGATCTCCTGGAATATCTCGGGAAATATCTCGCCGAACTGTTTCCGGTTCCTTGGGGTCTGATGCACGAATGCCGGCCCTTCGCGAAGCAGAAGCAGATTGCGGTATGCCCTGCCGGTATCGCGGAACCCGAATGCCTTGAGCGCCGCAACGGCCTCCTGCTCCGTGGTTTCAGGGTCCAGAAAGAGCTCGTAGTGTTTCTGACGGTCTTCTGACGCGGCCTCATCTGCGGCATATTCGAACAAGTTGTCATAGATGGCCCTGACCCGGTGCGTGTGCGATCCATAGTCGCGAAGCAGGGCCCCGGTCTCATTCCCCTGCTCCAGATACCCGGCGCGCCGGGCAAGCGCGCGCAGTTCACGGTGATCGGAAGGAAGGGTCTGCGTCTGGAGATCGTTCAAGATCTGGAGGCGGTGTTCCACGGTCCGGAGAAATACATACGCCTTTGAGAGATCAGCCTGTTCCTGATAGGTTATCAACCCCTTCTGCGAGAGCGCGTGGAGGGCCTTGAGCGCGTTTCTTTCCCGGAGAGCCTTGTCCCTTCCCGCGTACATGAGCTGGAGCGCCTGGATCACAAACTCTATCTCGCGGATGCCCCCGTATCCCAATTTCACATCACGGTAGGTCTTCCCCTTCTGCTGCACATCCCTGTTGATCTTCTGCTTCATCTCGCGGATCTCGGCGATCGCGCCGTAATCCAGATATTTCCGGAACACAAAGGGCGTGATCCGTTCCAGGAACTCCTGTCCCACGTTCTCGTCGCCTGCCACGGGCCTTGCCTTGATGAGCGCGGAGCGTTCCCAGGTCTGTCCCCAGGACTCATAGTAGATCTCATAACCGCCCAGGCTTTGCGCAAGGGGCCCGCGCTGCCCCTCGGGCCGCAGCCGCAGGTCCACCCGGAATACAAAGCCGTTTTCGGTGCTTTCCCCGATGATTGCGGTAAGTTTCTCGGCGAGCCTGATAAAATACTGATGGTTCGTTATCCTGTTCGAGGGCGTCCCCTCCTGAGACAGAATTCCCCCGGTCTCTCCATCCGCCGAATACGCATACATGAGATCGATGTCCGAGCTGAAGTTCAGCTCATTGCCGCCGAGCTTGCCCATGGCAATGACCGCAAACCCGGCAACAGCCGTTGTGCCGTCCTCCCGTGCGAGAACGGGGCTCCCGTGCTTTTTCCGCAGTCCCGTGTCTATCCGCTCATACGCCTTCTGCAGACAGACCCCCGCAAGATCGGACAGCTCCGACACCGTCTCCCGGAGGTCCGCCTTGCCGAGCAGATCGCGCAGCCCGATCCGGAGCATCTCCTGTTTGCGGAATATTCGAAGCACGCGGTAAAATTCTCCGTCCCCCTCCGCCTCACTGATCGCGGCATTCAGCCGTTCGAAAAGAACGTTCCTGCCGGCAGGGTGCGCAAGATAGCCGGGAGCGGACAACAGTTCCAGGCTCCTGTCCGCGTTGGCTGCAATAAAAGAGGAGAGGAAGCGGCTCGCACCAAATATCGTTATCAGTGACACGAGGACGTCCGGCCGAGCGTGGCAACGTGATACCAGCGCGGCGACGTCGCTGAGCGAGCTCACGAACCGCTCAAGATTATTGAGCGCCGTGTCGGGGTCCGCCGCAGACGCAAGGAGCGTTAAAAGAGCCGGCAGTATCTCCTTAAAGGCATCGGGACCGAGCCGCTCCCGGAGAAGATCAAGGTTCTTCCGCGCTTGCGAGTGATCCTCTATGCCGCAGCGTGCGAACTGTTCGGGAGAGGGCATTATATGATTGTCAAATGGCATTTTTTATATTATACTGGCATGCGTTATGAGATACAAGCGCGGAAAACTCTACTGCCATGGACGGATCCGTTCTTGATCACACCTATGGAACAACTTCGCGATAACCAGTGCTGTTACGTCTGCGGCACACAGAATCCTTCCGGTTTGAAGGTCGTTTTTGAGATCGACAAAACCGCACGGTCCATACGCGCGTCTTTCACGCCATCCCCGGCGCATCAGGGATATGAAGGGATCGTGCACGGCGGCATCCTGTCCGCCCTCCTCGACGAAGCCATGGCAAAGCTGGCGTTCAGTCTCGGCATTCCGGCCGTGACCGCCGAGATCACGGTAAAGTTCAGGTCGCCCGCCTCTCCGGGAGAGGAACTCAGCATTACCGGCAGGCTCACGCACGAAACGCGCAGGCTGATCCAGGCCGAGGCGAAGATCGAAAAAGGGCTCGTAACGATCGCGGAAGCGACGGGAAAGCTTCTCAGAGTGCAGTAACTGTTTTGACCGCGGATCGATCGCGGAAACCCAAAGGACCGAAAGCGGACCACCGACCGCTTTCCGGAAGTTGACTACCATGAACCATTCTCCAAAAAAACTTGCCGACTTGATCAAAAGTAAGATCGCGAAGCCCATGCTCCTCAGGGAACTGATGCGGCAGCTCAGGCTGAAACCGGAGGCGCGCCGTAATATCAAACACGTGCTGAACGAGCTCGTCATAAAAGGCGAGGTCATCAAGACGCGGGGAAACCGGTTCGGCCTGCCGGAGAAAATGGAACTGGAGACCGGAACATTGCAGGCCCACCCACAGGGCTACGGGTTCGTCATCCCCGAGAAAACGGGCAAGTCCGATGTGTATATTTCCGCCAAAGGCCGCCTCGACGCCATGGATGGCGACAAGGTCGTTGCGCGTATATCGCCTCCGGCTGGCAGAAAGAAGCCCGCGGGCAAACGCGAAGGAATGATCATCCGCATCCTCGAACGAGCTCACACAAAGGTCGTGGGAACGTATGAGATCCCGGAACCGCGAACAAGCGGTGTCGGCTTTGTAACGCCGTCGAATTCAAGACTCACCCAGGATGTGATGATCGGCCCGGAGAACGCCGGAGGCGCCCGGCCAGGATCGATCGTCTCGGCGCAGATCATCGCCTATCCCATGCGCGGCAGGCCGCCGGAAGGCAGGATCGTCAGGGTCATCGGAGAAGCCGGCCAGCCCGGCATAGAATCCGAACTGATCATCGAAGAGTATGAACTGCCCGTGGAATTCTCCCCTGCCGTTCTCCAGGAGGCTTCCGACATCCCGCAGCAGGTCACGCCGGCCATGTGCCGGGGAAGGCGCGACCTCCGGGCGCTTCCGACGGTCACGATAGACGGCGAAAAGGCCCGGGACTTCGACGACGCGATCTCCATTGAGAAGATCAAGACCGGCTATCGCCTCTGGGTCCATATTGCCGATGTCGCCCACTACGTAAAAGAGAATACGCTTCTGGACCAGGAGGCTTACCAGCGCGGGACGAGCGTGTATCTTCCCGACCGGGCCATCCCCATGCTCCCCACGCCGCTCTCGAACGGCATCTGCAGCCTGAATCCCGACGTGGACCGGCTCACGCTCACCGCTGAAATGGATATTTCACCGGCGGGAAAGGTCCTCACCTATGCTATCTATGAGAGCGTTATCAAAAGCGCCGAGCGCATGACCTATACCGCCGTGCGGGAGATCCTCGTGGACAGGGACCCCGGCCAGAGAAGACGCTATGCCCGGCTTCTGCGCGAGTTCGAGCTCATGGACGAGCTTATGGAAATATTGCGGGCAAAAAGGACAAAACGCGGGAGCATCGACTTCGACCTGCCGGAGCCCCAGATCGTCCTCGATCTCCAGGGCCGCCTGACCGACATCATCCGGGCGGAGCGCAACAGGGCGCACCAGATCGTCGAAGAGTTCATGCTTGCCGCGAACGAGACGGTGGCCGCCCATGTGGAAGAAATGGAGGTCCCGTTCATCTATCGCATCCACGAGGAGCCGGATGAGGACAAGATAACTGACCTGGCGGATTTTCTCTCCTCCCTCGGGATCAACTTCCCCGTGGAAAAAAAACTCAAGTCTTCCTCTCTTCAGAAAGCGATAAACCAGGTAAAAGGCACGCCCGAAGAAGTGCTCGTCAACACCGTCGTGCTGCGCTCGATGAAACAGGCCCGGTATTCGCCGGAGAATGTCGGGCACTTCGGTCTCGCGGCGCAGAGCTACACGCACTTCACCTCTCCCATACGGAGATACCCGGACCTTATTGTCCACCGGGTCCTGAAGGCCGGGCTGCGGGGAGCGCTCAAAAAACCCGAGGTCATCGAAAAGCTTGACGAAACATTGCCGGAGGCCGCCACCCACTGTTCCCTGCGCGAACGGACCGCCATGGAAGCGGAGCGGGACGTCGTGACGATGCTGAAGCTTGATTTCATGAAAGACAAGCTCGGCGAGACCTATGACGGGATCATCACGGGCGCGGCCCAGTTCGGCTTCTTCGTGCAATTGACCGGGCTGTTCGTCGAGGGGATGGTCCACATCTCAGCGCTCACCGACGACTATTTCCACTATGAAGAAAAAAAGCACTGCCTGCGGGGAGAGCGCACGAAGCGCGTCTACCGCATCGGCGACCGGGTCCGTGTCCGGGTGGACAAAGTGGACAGGGACCGGAAAAGGATTGACTTCTCGCTCTCAAAAGAATAATATTATTTTGTCTTGAGTTCGTGATCCCCGGTTCAAAGCGAGGGACTCCCGGTGCAGAATGCTTCTCCGAAAACATTTTCACCCTTGCCCGGTCTCGGCGTGGCGATCGTCATCGCGATCATATCCACGATCTTCTCCTTCGGCCATGCCGCCCTCGATCCTCTCGTTCTCTCCATACTGATCAGCATCATCCTCGGCAACCTCCTCGGCCCGTACGAGAACTTCAAGCCGGGGATCCTTCTGGCGCAGCGAATGTTCATACCGCTCGGCATCATCCTCTACGGCACGCAGATGGACGTACGGCCGCTTCAAACCTACGGGACCGACCGCGTGCTGCACATTCTCGCGATGGTGCTCATCGGACTGCTCGTTATCTATTGGATAAGCAGAAAGCTCGGCATCTCCCGAAAGATCGGCATGCTCCTGTCGGCGGGGACGGCGATCTGCGGCGCATCGGCCATCATGGTGCTCTCCCCGGTCATCAAGGCGGAACGTGAAGATACCTCCATTTCACTGTTGTCCATTACCGTCGTCGGTCTGTGCGGTGTGATCCTCTATCCGATCGCGCAGAAACTCGTTTCATTGCCCGACTGGCTCTACGCCCTTTTGTGCGGCTCAACGCTCAACCAGCTCGGCCAGGTAAAAGCCGCCGCATCGTTCATCGGGCAGGACGCGGTCAACATGGCAATGCCGGTAAAACTGCTCCGAATGACCTCGCTCCTTCCCATTGCCGTTGCCTATTCTCTGATCACGGGCAGGGAGGACAAAAAAGTATACATCCCCTGGTTCATCATCGGGTTCATCGTGGTGGCCGTGCTCGCGAACAGTGTCCCCGGCCTTCACACCTATCGGGAGGTTTTCAGCCCTTACGTCGCGTTCTGCTTTTCCATTGCAATAGCGGCCATCGGCATGTCCGTGGACATCGAATCCATCATAGACGTGGGGCCGAAACCGCTCCTCGCGGCGTTCATCGGCTGGATACTGCTCATCGCGCTCTTCATCCTGGGGGTCAGGCTCATCCAATGACTTTTCATACGATGAACAAACTTGCTGGCGGCATCCTGCTCATATTCATTACGGTCTCCCTTTTTCCCCTCCTGCTGTTCGGCTTCCAAAAAGAGATCATCGTCTTTGCCCTCTGCGGCGGACTGGTCGCCGTTTCCATCACCGCGCTGGTATCGCGGATGATCGTGCGGCCCCTTCGAGACCTCACGGAAGGGGTCAACTCTCTCGGCAGCGGCAACCTCGATCATCGCATCCGCGTCGCCGGCAGCGAAGAGATCGCGCATCTCGCGTCGGCCTTCAACAGCATGACTGATTCTCTCCGCGCGAGAAACAGGGAACTCACGCGGAAAGAACTCTCTATCGAGAAGATGCTGGACCCCCTGTGGGTCCTCGATGCGGAAAACAAGGTCGTCGACATAAACCCGGCCTTTACGAAACTGTTCGGCCACGAGCGGCAGGCGGTCATCGGCAGGGCCGCCGGCGATTTCTTCGACGAGGCCAATCGCCATGTATTTGAGCAGCAGATGACCGGAAAACGGGCGAGAGGTTTAGCGGACGTGTACGAGGTTTCGGTCCTCTGCAATCAGATAAAAAACATCCCCGTGCTCATAAGCGGCAGTCCCATCATGGAAAACGATCAGGTGGTCGGCGCGATCGACGTCTTCAAGGACATTTCGGCCCGCAAGGAGCTCGAGGATTACATCCTCAAGAAGAACAGGGAGCTCCTGGCTCTAAATACGATCGCGGCCATTACCGGCCAGTCCATGGACCTGGACGAAATTCTCAAGAACACGGTCAAAGAGGTGACCGCCATAACCGGGATGGACGCCGGCGGCATATACTGGGTCGACGAGCAAAAAAGGGAAATTACCTGCGCCGGACATATAGGGGTCCCGGACCATCTCGTGCATCAGATGGAAAAATTCAAGTTCGGCGAGGACATCCCCGGCTTCGTGGCGATCACCGGTGATACCGTGGCGATTTCAAACGCGTCAAAAGACCCCCGGACGCTCATGCATTCGGTAAAACAAATGGGCATGCAGGGCTATCTCTGCCTCCCCCTCAAGTCCAAGGACGTGGTACAGGGCATCCTTTGCATGCTATCACACAAGGAGCACTCCTTTACCTCGGATGAGCTCGAGTTCCTCCGGTCCGTCGGACACATCGTCGGTGTGGCCATCGAGAACATCAAGCTCTACAATCGGGAACGGTCACGGCTCTCCGGCCTCGTCAGCCTGGAAAAGAACCGGGCGGAGGCGGTCCTCTCGAGCATCGGCGAGGGGGTCTACACGACGGACAGGGATTTTCATATCACCTACTGGAACAAAGCGGCGGAGGCGATCACCGGGTTCAAGGCGGGCGACATCATCGGGAAGACCTGCGTTGAGGTCCTGGGACACGTGGACGAGCATGGTGAGCTGCTCTGCGGCAACCGGTGCGTGATGAGGAGATACCCGGACGGCCAGACGGAAACTCAGGCCGCGTTCTGTTCCACCGCCCGCGGAAGGAAACTGCCCACGGCATTGACCTCCGCGCCCATCAAAAATGATACGGGCGAAGAGATCGGAAGGGTAACGGTCTTTCGTGATATCACCCTTGAAATAGAGGCCGATCGCATGAAAACGGACTTTGTCCGGACCGTCTCACACGAAATTCGGACCCCGCTGTCCACCGTCGTGGGCATGGCGCGCATGCTCATGGATGGCAAAATCAATGATGCGGGAGCTGCGCACCAGTACCTGGCGACTATCCATTCCGAGGGGCAGAGGCTCGCCTCAATGGTTGAAGAATTGCTCGACATCGCGCGGATAGAAAGCGGAATGCAGGAGATCAAAAAAACGGAAGTCTCCCTCCAGCCGGTCATCGAGAGCTGCATCGAGGTCCTCTCGCAACAGGCGGCGGCCAAAGGAGTGAGAATTCGCTGGGACGGGCCGAAGTCCCTGCCGGCGCTCCATGCGGACGAGGAAAAATTTCGCCGCGCCGTGTTCAACCTCCTGAACAACGCGATTTCTTACTGTGATCGCGGAGCTGTCGTAACGATCAACGCGGAAACAAAGAACGGATATCTTTCTCTCTCCCTCGAAGACACAGGCTGGGGAATATCGGAGCAGGACCTGCCGTACATATTTAAAAAGTTCTACCGTTCAAAAACTCACGCCCACCGCGTAAAAGGAACGGGCCTCGGCCTGCCGCTGGTGCTCGAGATCATAAAAGCGCATGACGGGATGATCGACGTCGAGAGCCAGCCCGGCAAAGGGAGCAGGTTCATCGTGCGCATGCCGATAGCGATGTAGGTTTACCCCGTTAGAGTTGCTCCGCTTGCCCGCACCCCATCTCCCGGCGCGGGTGAAAATCAAAAGAATATATTTCCTGTTTCTTTGCAGTTCAAAGAGGACCTGCATCCCGCGAACAGGGACACGCACAAGCATGCGTGAAAAACCATTATCAAACCAATAAGCCAAAACAGCACAGCGCAGCAAAGCGGAGCGTGAGTGCTGCGGGTGGGCATGACGATCAATCAGGGCATACATTACCATGGCATGCCTGCGGGGACCTGTGAACGGCGGTGCAGAAAAAGAAAATGGATCATGAGCTTCCTGAGAAGGGATTGTATAAGTTCACCATCCTGATTCATTGAGCGATCGAAGGCTTGCAAGCGGCCTTACGTTTCCCACTCGCTTTGAAAATGAACCCGAATTAAATCTTCCTGCTCTTTTCAAGAAGCTCCCTCTTCACTTTTCAGTTTGATGAACAGCTCGCGGTCCTCGTCGGTAAAGCCCGCGGTGTAGGACAGAACCTTCTTCGGGTCTTCAGGATCATATATCCGTGCATACGGATCAGCGATCAGGAGGTCGCGGGCGCGGGAAACCGTGGCCCGGTCGTCAAGTCCGATGTTCCTCAAGTGTATGCCGTCCCGGTTTATGGTGAATATCCTGAACGCGCAGGGATAGGTGACTATCGCGGGATCAGACACGTACGTTATCCTCCCCTCTGTCTGAACACGGGTCGCGTGATGATGGCCGGACACTACGAGCCGCACGTTCGGGAACCGAGCGAGAAGCTCACGCACCTGCGCGTGGTTCCTGACCAGCCAGAGCGACCACGCGGGCGTGAGATCAAGAGGGGTCGTGGGGAGAAGAAGCTGGTGCGTCGCAACGATGATCAGCTTCTTTTTTCTGTTCGACGCAAGTTCACGCTCGAGCCAGCGGAGACCCTTCGGCGTGGCCTCACCGTACGGCTTGCCTTCAACTGTCACATCGAACCCGATAAAACGCACGCCCGGAGCAGGGTCAAAGGCCCACGACGAACTTCCCCGCCGCGGTCCCCTGCCATTCCACGCCCTGAGGTAGTCTTCCCTTGTCAGTTTTGATACGCCCGGGATCGGCGAGACCTCGGTGTTGCCGAGAAGCATATAATACGGCACATCGAGCTGTTCGACCCAGGTCTGAAAAACCGTGAGCGATTCCCTGTCGTTCGGGCCCGACTGGATCTGGTCCCCGCCAAAGAGGATAAAGTTCAGTTTTTGAAGACGGCCGAGCTGGCGCAGCGCGTCAATGAACAGCGCGACGCTTTTCCCCCGGTACTGCCAGCTGTCCTTTCCCCGCACATCAAGATGGAGGTCCGTCATGTGGGCAAAACTGAACTGAGGCATGGCGACGGCCTCGGCAAAAGGGACAAAAAAATCTCCAAGCTTCGTGATCCCCGAAAGCCCGATCCCGCCGAGGGCCATGTATTTTAAGAAGTCGCGCCTTTTCATCCGCATAACGCCGCTGACCCTGCGTGCACTTTCATCTTGAGCTCCCGTGTCATAAAAATTATTATAGCAAACCCGGCATGAATGCGGATCTTCTTTTTTGCATCAACAACCGTCATTCTCTCATAGCGAACATGATTTCATAACAGCTTCATCTGCCCCTTGATCTCTTTTCTCTCCACAACCTCGAATATCTTTACCTTCCCGAATTCTCCGTCGTACCCCGGCGCGATATGGACATCTCCTGAGCGCACGCGGGCGATCGCTTCGCGCAGAAGCGACGACCCGGCGCGTTCGATATCGTCGAGCGGAGCGTCCATCAGGATGGAAAATTCATTGCCGAGTTTTTCGAGAAGAGAAAAGTACAGCGCTTCGACCTTCTTGCTGCTCACGCCGACCTTCAGCGTCTCGGAGATGATCTCCGCAAGGGGAATGATGGAAGAAAACGCGGGAGAGCCCGCCGGTTTGAACCCGAGCTCACGGTCCGCGAGCTTCTCGACCCTGTGCATCACGCCCACGGTCACCTTCTTGCCGCACACGGGACAAAGGTAATCATGGTGTATCGTCTCTTTCGGAGACAGGCTGACTTCGCAGGTTCTGTGACCGTCGTAATGATATTTCCCTTCCTCCGGAAAGAACTCGATGGTGCCGCGAAATCCCTTTTTCGTTTTAATGGCATTCATCATGGAAAGATAGGAAAGCTCCGTATCGAACATGTTCGCCTCGCGTCCGATCTTGCGCGCGGAGTGGGCGTCTGAATTGGAAACGAGAGTCAGCCTGTCCAGGGCGGAAAGGCGCCAGTTCATGGCCGGGTCTGATGAAAGCCCCGTCTCGATGGCATGGATACGCGGCGTCAGCTCCTCAAAACATTCCATCGAGACGG
>DATDRO010000225.1:0-4623 GCA_035291685.1 Nitrospirota bacterium
CCCAAGGACAAGCCCGTGATCGTCTTCAGCCATAACCCGCTCTATGAGTACTATCCGCCGTGGAATTTCTGGGTGAGGGACTGGAAAGAGGTGCAGGAGGTGCTCAAGCCCTACAACAACGTAACGAACATCCACGGCCACACCCACCAGGTGCTCTACAACGAGATCGGCAGGATGCGGTCCATCGGCATGCTTGCCACGGCATGGACGTGGCCCTATGCACCCACGGGGGTGCCCAAACTTACAACGCCTTTGGTGCGCGTCGATCCCGGCGATCACTTTGACGGAGTGGGCTGGAGCAAACTGGCCGTGACAGCGGCCGGGAAAGTTGACAACGAGTACATGATGTGGCGGAAAGACGTATTTGCCACGACCAAGGTGGATTCGGGAACCGGCGACAACGACAACCAGGTTCTGAGCCCTCGTATCGCCGACCGGCCGTAGGTCCCGGACAAAAAATGTAACGACTCAGGTGCTCAGCTCAACCATGAGCGATAGGCGCTGTAAGCGTGCAGTGTAAGCATATAGTACGTCACTCACGATAAAACAACGCGAGCGTAGCGAAAGCGCTGCAGGTAAAAGCACTCGTTTCAGTGAGCGGTAACGTCTTATAGCACGCTAAGCGACAGAGCGCGTGGCTGACCTGAGCAGTTACCACAAAACATACTAACCTTTTTTGCGCGAGGAGGAAAGAGTCATGAAGAAAAGCACACTGTTGAGTCTCGCGGTGCTGGCCGCGTCCCTGGGACTGGTCCTGTTCATCGTTTTTGGGGCCACCCCCGGCATGGCGCACAAGGCAAAGCATACGCCGGAGCAGCTCAAGGCCTTTGAGGATGTATTCATGGAGCAGGTGAAGATCGGCGATCTGCTCTTCCACGGCGACGCCGCCACGGAGAAGAAGATGGGGACCAAGCTTTCCCGGACCGGCATGGCATGCGCCATGTGCCATCCATTTGCGTCCGACAACCATCCTTACGAGTTTCCCAAGTTCCAGGAGCAGATCAACAAGTTCAGCACCTTGCGGGACATGATCAACTGGTGCATCGAGAAACCGAACGAGGGAGAAAAACTCGACCCGGACTCGGACGCCATGAAGGCACTCGAGGCGTACATTTACTGGGCAAACCGCGGCAGTAAGCTTGAACCGGGAACGCATTGATCGGAGAGAGAACCGTAATTTCGGATGGCAAGTCTGCCGAAGTAGTGAGAGCGGGGCCCTGCATCTCACTACTTCAGCTTATGTCAAAAGGAAGGGAGTAACTACTCAGGTCAGCCAGTCGCTCCGGAGCATAGCATGCTATATAACGTTGTACCACAATATTTATGATGGCTTTTACCCGCAGCGCTTACGCTCCTGCCGCCGGCAGGAAGGTCGCACGCGCTGTTTTGGCTGATGCGGCGTTCGTTCAGATATGCCCTGCACGCTTACTGCGCCGCTCGCTCATGGCAGACCTGAGTACTTGAGTAGTTACAAAGGGGATTCATGTGAAAAAACTATTCTTGTATGCTCTCGTCACGGCTTTCCTTTTCTGGCCTCATCTCGTTGCACATGCACAGGATATGACGGACTCTCCGGGATGCGATGTCAAAAAGACAGGACTCGATGCGGCAAAATTCTTCATATATATCAGTCAAGACACTCCCTACACGTCCTGGGAACTCTGGCCGGGCGTGGGAAGACTCCGCCGGGGAAAAGAACCACACGGGGCATTTCTCACGACCTACGTAAGCCCTGTCGCGCACCGGTCAATCACCGGCAAGGGCGGAATGGCCTTCGGGTCTCTTATCGTTACCGAGAACTACGATTCCGATAAAAAACTGATCGGGCTTACGGTGATGTTGAAAATAAAGGGGTACAACCCCCAAGCAGGTGACTGGCACTGGTTTCAATATGCTCCTGACGGGAAGGTGCTCGCAGCGGGAAGGGTTGGCGTCTGCATAAATTGTCACGGTGGGAAAAATGATAATAATTATATAAGGACAGCGCCGGTGAAATAATGTTTGAGAACATGAATAAATTGTGAACGTCCGTAAAAAAGGCTTGCATGCAAAAAGAATATTTTTATTTTGTCTCTTCACGCTTTCATCCGCAAAATTGTTCCGCCCTGCCTTTCTCCCTTTCGCCCCGCCTTCATATGCAAAATTTTAACAAAAGTCTGAACTCATAATCCTTGACAACCCGGCATACTTTGGTTACACTACCATAAAATTTTATTCACTCACGCTTGAAAGGATATGGAGCAGGTCGAACATAAAAACGTTCTGGTCACCGGAGGCACCGGCTTCGTCGGCAGTCATCTGGTGGAATCCTTGCTTCAACAAGGAAGCACTGTAACCTGTCTGGTGAGGGACCCTGCGCATCTCCGGTGGATCAAGGGGCTTGATGTTCGTCTCATCAAGGGAGACTGCTCTTTGCCCGGATCACTTGCGTCTGCGGTGAAGGATGTTTCTCTTGTCTTTCACGTTGCCGGGTTGACCAAAGCGAGGCGCGCGAGAGAATACTATGAGGTGAACCAGCTCGGCACGAGGAACATTCTCGAGGCCTGCGCGAGATATAATCCGGGCATCAGCAAGTTCATCCTTGTGTCGAGCCTTGCTGCTGCTGGACCGAGCAGTGATGGGACGCCGGTCAAAGATACGGACAGTCCGCGTCCGGTGTCTGATTACGGCAAGAGCAAGCTCCTGGCTGAAGAAGAGGCCATGCGCTACAAGGACCGATTTCCCGTTGTCATTCTCCGGCCCTCTGCGGTCTACGGCCCGAGAGACGCGGATATGTTCGAGCTGTTTCGTTGGGCGGCAAGGGGACTGTGGGTCGAACTGGCCGGAGGGAAGCGGTTCATCAATCCCTGCTTTGTGAAAGACCTGGCTTCGGCCTTGCTGCTCGCGGCGGAAAAAAAGACAGCAAGCGGAAGTATCTATTTTGTCGCCGAGGACAGGCCGTATTCCTGGCCGGAGTTCAGAGAGGCGTTGCTCTCCTCCGGAGGAGTCAAGGCGCGGACCATCAAGATTCCCTGCTGGGCGGCGTACTTGATGGGATTGGCCTCGGAGCTCGGCAGCGTATTTACATCACGACCCGCGTTGACGAACAGGCAGAAGGTGCGGGAGGCGGTCCAGAGATACTGGACCTGCGATCTCACGAAGATCGAGAACGAGCTCGGTTTCCGGGCCGCATTTCCGCTGGAGAAGGGCCTTAAGATCACCTGGGAGTGGTACCGGAAACAGGGTTGGATCACGTAAAGCAGGACGGGGACTAAAATAACACCGGTCGGAGCGATCGCGCGAGGGAGGTAGAGAAATTGAGGGAGGTAGAAACGTTGGACCTTTTTGAGAAGTGCAGAAAATACACGACGGCAAAAGAGATTATGGCGGCCGGATTCTATCCGTATTTTCGCGTGGTCGAATCGGAACAGAACCCTGAAGTGATGGTTCAGGGCAAGAAGATGATCATGCTCGGGTCGAATAACTATCTCGGACTGACCAGCCATCCGAAGGTCAAGGAAGCCGCCATTGAAGCAATACGGAAGTACGGAAGCGGCTGTGCCGGATCGCGCTTCCTGAACGGGACCCTGGACCTGCACGTGAAGCTTGAGGAGAAGCTCGCCTCTTTTTTCCGCAAGGAGGGGGCGCTCACGTTTTCGACGGGATACCAGACAAACCTCGGCATCATCTCATCCATCGCCGGCAAGGACGACGTTGTCGTGATCGACAAGCTTGACCATGCGAGCATCATTGATGCCTGCAGGCTGTCGTTCGCAGAAGTGAAAAAATTCCGGCACAACGACATGAGAAGCCTTGATCATGTTCTCAAGACCAGCGGCGACCGGGGCAAGCTCGTCGTGGTGGACGGCGTGTACAGCATGGAGGGCGACATTGCGCCGCTTCCCGATATTGTGAAGGTCTGCAAAAAATACGGCGCCCGGATCATGGTGGACGACGCCCATGGCGTGGGGGTCCTCGGCAAGACCGGCCGCGGCACCGCCGAGCATTTCGGGCTCGAGAAGGAAGTCGACATCATCATGGGCACCTACAGCAAGTCCCTTGCATCGATCGGCGGATTCGTGGTGGCCGATGAGGATGTGATCCACTATATGAAACACACGTCGCGTCCGCTCATTTTTTCCGCGAGCCCGCCGCCGGCGTCCGTGGCCTCCGTCATCGCGGCCCTCGACGTCATCGATCAGGAACCGGAGCGGAGGGAGCGCCTCTGGGCGAACACGAACAAGATGATGAAGGCCTTCAAGCAGATGGGGTTCGACACCGGCGTTGCCGAGACGCCCATCATCCCGCTCATGATGGGAGAGATGGAGCGGGCCTTCACGATGTGGAAGATCCTGAGCGCAGACGGGGTGTTCGTGAATCCCGTGGCGCCTCCCGCCGTGCCGGCGGGACGGTGCATGATCCGCACGAGCTACATGGCCACGCACACCGAGGAGCAGCTCGACCGCGTGCTCGGGATCATCGAAAAGGCTGGAAAGAAGCTGGGAGTAATTTAAGGCAAATCCCAAATCCGAAATCCCAAATTCGAATACTCAAAAACGATTGGGATTTTTGGTCATTGTAGTCTGTAACTTAGTCGGGATTTGGTGCTCGTCATCCGGGATTTTCCGGCTCGTCGCTCACGGA